>DXCD01000042.1 GCA_019116185.1 Candidatus Mediterraneibacter stercorigallinarum | reverse complement strand
CTATGATTTTAGATAACAAAAAAAGCGGGTGATGGGAATCGAACCCACGTATCCAGCTTGGAAGGCTGGTGTTCTACCATTGAACTACACCCGCGTCATCTCTGACACGAGTGATATGTTATCACATCTGTGCCAAAAATGCAACCTATTTCTTTTTAAAATTTCACCTGAATGTCATTAATCTGCCAGCTTCAGGTTTTCATATCTTTTTTCTATGAACTCATCCGGGAAATACTCGTCCAGCATCTGTCCGGCCGCACTCTGTTCCGGGGCGCCTGCCTGGCGTTCCGAATATCTTGCCAGGGCCAGCGCGGAGACTATCATGTCAGCCGCCAGCAGGACAACAAGTATCGTACAGCCTATATTTCCTGCCCGCGCCGGCAGTTTTTCAATCCATCGGGACAGAAGAGGATACACTCCTTTCATCCAGACAACCGCCGCGATCCCCCAGAAGAAACAGTACAGCAGATTGATCCGCCCGCCCAGGTTAAAGGGAATCTCACTGTAATCCCAAAACACTGTCCCAAATGCAATCTCCGTAAATACGCTGCAAATATACTCGTAAGCGCCGCCCAGCACAGTGCCGAACACAAAGATAAACCGGTCGCTCCTGTCCCGGTACCGGTACAGCATCCATGTCAGCAAAGCACAGGCAAGCCCCCACACAATACTGAACTGACCAAATACCAGGCTGCTTCTGCTCATCAGCTTCCCTGTAGTCAGAAAGCAGAATATCGTCTCCACAATATCTCCAAGAAACGCCCCGAGAATAAAAAGGCTCGCAAGCTTGAAAAATCCACATCCCTGCGCGAACCGGGCCTTTTCCTCCGCTTTTACGCCTTTTTCCGCAGCGCCCTTTTCCATGCTTCCCGACAGCCCCCCGGATTCAATATTGGGAAACGCCTTGACCATTCGCCTCTGAATGCGCTCTGTCAGAGCATTCTCAAGGATTTTCGACGTTCTGTGGAGCCCCTCTGTAATCTGGCTGATGCGTCCCTGCTTCTTCAAGCCGAGCACCGCAATCCCTGAACCGATAAAATCAATCGCAAGCAGCACGCCAAGAACCCACAGCAGCACTTCTCCCAGCAGCATGGGGAGCAATTCCAGGCCGCGGCACAGGAGCGGGTTAAAAATCCGGATCACGAGTACAGAACAGATTCCCCATATCACAGAATTTTTCAGGCACACATATCCGTCGAGCTGAAACTTCTGATCTGAATAATCCCACCATTTCTTGTGAAATATGAGTTCCAGAAGACGCCCTGTCAGATATTCCACAAAAGCGGTCACGATCATTCCTCCCAGAAACAGGAAGAAAAGCTGTTCCTCCAGTTCCGGCAGAAATACCGACACAGCCACGGCTCCTGCCCCATAGACCGGGCAGAGAGGGCAGCTGACGAACCCTCTGTTCACGAACTTGTGTCTGTTTACCGCTGCAAGCACAACCTCGCCGCACCAGCCGATAAAAGAATAGATAAAAAAGATCCAAAGGAGCTGATAAATATTATAAGTCATCTGATTTTCCTCTTTTGTCTGTCAGTTTTTCTCTTATGTCAAAAAGATCTGCCCACCGTATTTTATGAGATCACATCTTTATACTGCGCGTGGGTCCGCAGCGCCTCGGTCATCTTCGCCATCTCCGACAGGTCCCCCATGAGGATCACGCCGGAAAGACGGTTGTTGAGGAAATAATATTTTCGGTACTGGCCTTTGCCCATATCCCTGAATTCCACTGTCTTATACAGCAGATCCGGGTTCTTCCCATTATCTCCCGCCGCGAACAGCGCGGTATTCATTCCATGGAAGGTAAGCGCCGCTGCCACCGGCTCATACTCCAGAGCCTCTCCCGCTGCATTTGCGCCCGCGATGCGTCCCTGCTCCACGGCTTCCGGCCAGATCGCATAATTGGCGCCCTCGTACTCCGCGCAGTCCCCGCACGCATAGATTCCCGGCACGCTGGTCTCCATTCTGTTGTTTACCTTCACCGCCCGGCCGGTCTCCAGACCGATGCTCTGCGCCAGGCCGATATTCGCCCGCACGCCTGCGGAAATGATCACCATCTCCGCCGGGATCACGGTTCCGTCCGAAAGCCGTACGCCCGTCACATGTCCGTTGCCCTCGATCGCTTCAACGGTCACGCCGGTATGGATCTCCACGCCGTTTTTCCGCGCGGTGTCCCTCAGGATCTCCGCTGACCCGGCATCGAGCTGGCGTCCCATAAGCACCGGAGCCGCTTCCAGCACCTGTACCTCAAGCCCCGCCTTTTTCAGCTCCCAGGCAGCCTCAAGTCCCAGCACGCCTCCGCCGATCACAACCGCTCCGGAAGAAGCCCCGATGAGGTTCTCTACCTTTTTCACGTCAGCCAGTCTGCGGACTGCCGCCACCTCCGGCAGATCGCTTCCCTCGATAGGCGGAATAAAGCATTCGCTCCCAAGAGCGTAGATCAGCTTTGTAAAGTGTACCTTCTCTCCGCTTTCAAGAAGAACTTCCTTTTCCTTCATATCCACAGACTGAACCCGTCTGCCCAGCATCTGCCAGACTTTGTTCTCTTCATACCATCCCGGTCCTTCGATGGCAATCTGCTCCGCGCTCAGCCCTGCCACAATGGACTTCGTAAGCATCGGCCGATTATAAGCCGGATACGGCTCGTCTGAAATCAGGATGACCGAGCCGGTCTTATCCCGCTCACGTATCGCCTTTGCCGCGTTGAATCCGGCCGCGCCGTTCCCCAGGATCACATAATATTCCTGCGTATTATTGACAAATCCGCTCTCTTCCACATCCACGGGTACAAAGTTCTCTTTCCCCACTCCGCATACCGGACAGATTTCAATGGATGAATCAAAGATCTCCCCGCATACGAGACATTTCACCAGGCTGCGCGCGCCTTTCTTCTTCGGCATCACGGGTTCTTTGTTCTGGACGACACAGCCGAACTGGTAACCATACTCATAGGCGCTGACAAGATCTGCCTCTGACGGCTTGAATCGGACGCGGAATCCTTCTGTCACTTTCATCCTGAGCTGTTTTAACCGTTCCGTAATGTGCGGCACGCCCTCGCCGCTCCATCCGTAGCTTCCGAACGCTCCGGCAAATTTCCCGCCGTGAGTACCCGGGAACATATTCAGCGTCAGATCCCAGATCGGCTTTAGCGCCTCTCCGACGATAGTTGGCGTTCCCATCAGGATCCCGTCAGCAAAAAGCAGCTCTTCATTTACCTTTCCAGCGTCTGCCTCCACCATGTCATAAGCCCGCACATCCACATCGCCGCTGTCCGCCACGCCCTCCGCGATCTTCTCTGCCAGGGATTTCGTATAGCCGTAGGCACTCACATAGGGGATGATAACCGTCTTTCTCGGATTCGGGTTCACAACTGCAGACCACTCTCTGTACTGTTTCATGACTTCCTTGATCCGGCTGCCAACGAGCACCGGTCCGTGTCCCGTGCAGACCATAGAGACATCCATGTCTTCTACCCGGTCCAGAGCTTTCAGCATATAAGGCTTGAACGGCCCGATGATACAGTCATAGTAATATTTCAGCGCGCTCTGATAATCCGCTTCATTCTTGATCTCCGTGGATACAACCTCAGGCAGACAGTAATGCGCTCCGAAAGAATCACAGGTCACAAGGATCTGCTCCTCCTCGATAAATGTATACATCGTGTCCGGCCAGTGCAGGTTGGGCACGAACATAAACCGCAGCGTCCGGTTCCCGATCGTCATCTTTTCCTCGTCCCTTGCCGGTATCCCCACAAAATCACGGTTCACGATCTCTTTTAGAAATCCCAGCGCGCATCCGGTCGCGATAATTTTCATCTGCGGGCTCAGGTCAAGGAGCATCTCCACGCTCCCCGCATGATCCGGTTCTGTGTGGCTGACAATCAGGTAATCGATCTGATGCACGTCAATCACTTCTTTTAAATTTTCCAGATATTCGTCAAAGAACTTCGCCTTCGCTGTCTCAAAAAGAACTGTCTTGTCTCCTGCTTTCATCACGTAAGAATTGTAGGTCGTCCCAAACTCTGTATACATGATAATATCGAACACTCTCAGCTTGTCATCGATTATGCCTGTCCAGTAAAAGTTTTCTCTCAGTTTTATGCTTTTCATTGCTTCCTCCTTGTCCTTTCCGGCGGCAAAAGAACTGCCGCAGCAGCGAGGGCTCTTCTCGATGTCCTTGTTGCTGCGGCAGTTCATCCTGCTGTCAATCTGTTCTTACTAATACCACTCTGTCAGGTACTATCTATTATATGCAATAATTTTAGGACTTTTCAGTTTAAAAGTCAATATTTTCAGAAAATATTATACGCCATTTTTCTTACAGACATCTGCAAGACAGCATTTATCGCAGTACGGCTTCGTTCTGGCTGTACATACGTCTCTCCCATGGTACACAAGCCTGTGGCAGAAATCGCTTCCCTCTTCCGGCGGAATGATCTTCCAAAGCGCCATCTCTACCTTTTTCGGCTCTTTGATCCCGTCCACCAGTCCGATCCTGTTCACCAGGCGGATACAGTGAGTGTCCGTCACGATCGCCGGCTTCCCGAACACATCGCCCATGATCAGATTCGCACTCTTTCTTCCCACCCCAGGGAGTTTCAAAAGCGCGTCAAAATCATCCGGCACTCTGCCATTGTACTCATCTCTCAATATCTTCATACAGGCGCTGATATCCCTGGCTTTGCTGCGGCCAAGCCCGCACGGGCGGACGATCTCTTCGATATCATCCACATCCGCGTCAGCCAATGCGTTCACATCCGGATATTTCTCATAAAGCCCTTCAACCACCACATTAACGCGCGCGTCCGTGCACTGCGCCGCCAGCCTCACGCTGACCAGCAGCTTCCACGCCTGATCATAATCCAGAGTGCACCCGGCGTCCGGGTATTCTTTTTTCAGGCGCTCGATTACCTCTAATGCCCGCTGCTTCTTTGTCATTTGTCCGTTTCCTTCCTATATTAATTACTTCTCGTCGTAGTCCATAAACTTCCTGTACTAATTACTTCTCGTCAGAGTCCATAAACTTCCTTAGTTCTTCAAGCGCATCCCTGAACTTTTCAGAAACTGCGGTAGGATTCCGCCAGAGATGCCGCGCCGCATGCAGGTAACTCCGGTCCGAGCGTTCTCCCAGCCTGCGGATTTCCTGCCGGATGCTGTTTTTCAGAACCGCAAGGTCTTCCCTGCGCTCCTCGCCGATCAGTTCCTCAACCCTGGAGGGCAGTTCTTCTTTCAAAAGCTGCTCCACTCTTTCCGACAACTCGTCAAGCTGCCGGCGCCGCTCCTGACGCCTTATATCTACGCGCTCCAGATAAGCCGCCTTTCGTGAAAGCTTCTTCTGGCTGCGCTCTTCTGCATATCTCCTGTAATCTTCCTTCGCATCCTCGGCAGCGACCTTGAGCCGCTCCTGGAGCTTCCGGATCTGTTCCTTGCTCTCCTCCAGCTGCATAAGGATCCGTTTCATATCCATCGCCTCATTGAAGGACTGGGTAAAGTCTGCCGCTGCTGCCACTGACAGAACCAGGGCAGCCCCTTCCGCCGCCGCGAGAGGTATCCGCAACACCACTGACTCAATGGGCACGTGAATGACCCTGACCAGCAGAACGGAAAAGCACCCCCAGCACAAAGACGATACCAGGCTGATATAACCGTGCAGATTAAACGGCTGCCCGCTGTAATCCCAGTATCTCACATGGAAGAGCCGTTCCATTACTGCTCCGGTGACATATTCCAATATGGTCGCCGCTGTCATTCCCAGCAGAAATGTCAGAGCCATATTCTCCCGCACACCAATCGTGCTGACCAGCACCGCAAGAGCGCCCGACCCATATATAGGCAGCATGGGCCCATGCATAAATCCGCGGTTCACCCACCTGCGTTTTCTCACTGAAACATAACAGCTCTCCCATATCCAGCCGACAAAGCTGTAGAAAAAGAAAAATAAAACCCACTGCGACAGATAATAGGTCTGCATTATTGCTCCTTATTCTCGATCTCCATGATCAAATCTACTCTTCTCTGGTGACGGCCGCCTTCAAATTCTGTGTTCAGCCATGTATCCACGATCATTTTAGCCAGCTCTGCCCCCACTACTCTCGCGCCAAACGCAAGAATATTACAGTTATTGTGGGCGCGGGCCATCTTTGCGGTAAACGGCTCGCTGCACACTGCCGCGCGGATGCCTTTCACCTTGTTTGCCGCCAGCGAGATGCCAAGACCTGTTCCGCAGATCAGGATTCCCTGTTCTACTTCTCCGGCTGCCACGGCGCGCGCCACAATCTCGCCATAGATCGGATAATCACAGCTCTCTGTTGAATCCGTCCCATAGTCAACGACCTCATGTCCTTTTTCTTCTAAAAAAGCGATAATCTCTTTTTTCATTTCCAGTGCAGAATGATCATTCCCAATTCCAATCTTCATTATGATATCCTTTCTATATTTAATCATAAAATGTGCCTCCGGCAGGAGTGCCGGAGGCCGCATCTGCTGCATCATCCCTATCATAGCAAATACATTCTTCAAACGCAACTGATTATGCTGTTTTCGCGCGGCCTGCGCATACCGCCTCAAATTCCCTGAGTTTGCGTTCCGCCGCTGCGCTTAAATGCCGGGGCACCTGGATCTGGACCGTAACATACTGATCTCCATACACCGAAGGATTGTTCATGGACACGATCCCCTTGCCCTTCAGACGGATCTTTGTTCCGGACTGCATCCCTTTACCGATCTTGCATAGAACATTGCCGTAAAGAGTGCTGACAACCGCTTCCCCTCCGAAAACAGCCGTCGTATAAGGGATCTGTACGGTTGTATAGACATCCTGCCCTTTCCTCTCATATCCGGGTTTCTCCCCCACGTTCACGCTGAGCAGAAGATCTCCGTTTTCCCCGCCGTTCACTCCCGGCATTCCCCTGCCTTTCAGACGGACAGTCTTTCCTGTATCTATTCCCGCGGGAATGCGCACCTGAAGTGACTGCACAGACCTATTCGGCGCCGCAGGATCCTGCATATGGATCACCTTCTCACATCCAAATGCGGCCTCGTCAAAGCTGACGGTTACCTGCGCCCTTACATCCCGGCCTTTCTGGCGGAAACCGCTTCTGTCAAATCCATCGAAGCCGCCAAAGCTTCCAAAACCCCCGAAAATATCCCGGAACATATCATCCATATTACCACCCTCGAAATGATACTCCTGGTATCCGCCCTGAGGCCCGCCGTATGACTGCCAAAATCCGTTTCCCTGAGCGCTGCCCGCGCCGCTCTGATCAAACGCGGCATGGCCGAACTGGTCATACAGTTTTCTTTTTTCTTTGTCACTCAAGACATTATACGCCTCTGTCACTTCTTTAAATTTTTGTTCCGCATCTGCATTTCCTGCATTTGTATCAGGATGATATTTCTTTGCAAGTCTGCGGTATGCTTTCTTTATCTGGGTTTCATCAGCATTCCTGCCGACGCCCAGCACTTCATAATAATCTCTTTTTGCCGACATTGTAATCACCCTCCTGCATCATAACCGCATAGAAGCGGATAAACTCTGCGTGTTATCTATATTTTAGAACATCCTTTTCAAAGACATAAAACGTCATTTTGTTCTATTTGTAATATAACAAGTATTTTTTATGATGTCAAGATTCCATAGCCCTTTTCACCCGAACGAATACCGCTTTTGGAAATCGGTCTCTATTGACATCTCGCTGTTTCTGTGCTAATTTTCTATAATAAAGCAATTAGCACTCTCAAGGTCAGAGTGCTGACAAAAGATGGGAGGAATCCATATGTTCATACAGCCTGTTTATAATATATTACTTTTACCTGATGTAACTTATTATTTTAAAAAAGACTACTTTGCAGAACGGGCAGACGAATTAAAACCCGATACGGATCTGCTCTTTGTGCTTCTTAAAAACGAAACCGAAGGAGACCGTCTTCAGGCAGAAGACTTCTATTCTGTCGGTCTGTCTGCCAGAGTAGAAAGTATTTCAGAAGAAGATGTGATCCAGATCCGCACGACCGACCGGGTGGAGGTCTTAAGTCCTGCGATCGAAGACGGCGCAGTCCGCGCGGCTTTTGCGGTCCGCCCGTCTGTAAATGATCTCTCAGCCGGGGAGCAGCAGCAAATCTTCAGCAAAGTGCGCGCCGACCTTCTCCGTTTCGTACAGGGATATCAGTGGGGCCTCTGGGCAAGAGGATTCATTCTCCAGAGAAAGAATATCTATGACCTGGTGTCTTCATTATCCGAGTACCTCAATCTTTCCGTGCAGGAAAAATATGACATCCTGGCGGAAGACTCCGTAAAGGCAAGATACTCTCTCATCGAAAAAGCGGTCAACGAGTTCATGGAAGTGGCTAAAGTCTCTGTGGAAGCACAGGCAGCGCAAAAAGACGGACAGGAGCAGCTCTACCGCGAGGCTGCCCTGAAAAAACAGATCAACTACCTCCAGAAAGAGCTGGATGACATGCACCCGGAGAATATATCCGATGTGAGAAAATTCGAGAAAAAAATCTCCGAATCCGGCATGAACAAAGAAGCCCGGCGGGAGGCAGAAAAAGTGCTCAACCGCATGAGACAGGAAGGAAAAGAGAGCCATGAATACGGACTTCTGTACGACTATCTTGATTTTGTCACCAGCCTGTCCTGGAAAGCCCCTGCGCTCACTCCGATCGATCTGCAGCGTGCGGAAAAGATCCTGGACGAAGACCACTATGGCTTAAAAAAGGTAAAGCAGCGCATCATCCAGCAGCTCGCGGTCATGGCGCTGAACCAGAAACAGTATGGATCAATCCTGCTCTTCGTGGGAGCGCCAGGCACAGGAAAAACCAGCATCGGACAGAGCATCGCCCGTGCTCTCGGTCGTGAATATATCCGGATCAGCCTGGGCGGCATCCGCGACGAGGCAGAGATCCGCGGACACCGGCGAACCTATATCGGCGCTATGCCCGGCCGGATCATGGAAGCCATGAAACGAAGCGGTTCTTCGAATCCGGTCATGGTACTTGACGAGGTGGATAAACTTGCCAAGGATTATGGCGGAGATCCGGCAAGCGCGCTGCTCGAGGTCCTTGACCCGGAACAGAACAGCACATTCACAGACCATTACATGAATGTGCCCTATGATCTGTCCAATGTCCTCTTTGTGTGCACGGCGAACTCGACAGACACCATCCCCGAGCCGCTGTTAAACCGTATGGAAGTGATCTCATTCCCCGGATACACAGCGGTGGAAAAATTCCACATTGCCAAGAAGCATCTCATACCAAAGGCAATGGATACCATGGGCATCAAAAAGAAAATGCTGAAGATAACAGACGGAGCGCTGCGCGAGATCATAGACGAATACACAATGGAATCCGGCGTCCGCGATCTGAAAAAATCAATCGAAACACTGTGCCGCACAGCAGCGGTAGAATTAGTTAAAAATTCTTCCCGGCAAAACGATTCTGCGGACGGTACAGCGGCAGATATCACCATCTCTGTCACAAAGGGGAATCTTACCGAATACCTGGGCAGAAAACAGCTACGGTCAGAGCAGAAGCTTTCGTCCCGGATTCCCGGCGTGGTGACCGGCCTTGCATGGACTCGTGCCGGCGGAGCGATCCTCTTCATAGAGACCAAGCTCACCAAAGGCAAGGGGCAGCTTCTGATCACCGGGCAGCTCGGCGATGTGATGAAGGAATCCGTCCAGATCGCCCTCACCCTGGTCCGCTCCCTCTACCCGAAAGAAAGCCGGATCCTGGAGGATCATGATCTGCACATCCATGTACCCGCCGGGGCAGTGCCAAAAGACGGACCGTCTGCCGGCATTACGCTCACCACGGCGCTCGCTTCCCTTATCACCGGGAAAGCCGTTGACACGGACTGCGCCATGACCGGCGAGGTGTCCCTGCGCGGAGGCGTCATGCCGATCGGAGGACTCCCCGAGAAACTGATGGCAGCCCAGCGGGCGGGCATCAAAAAGGTCTATATACCTATTGATAACACGGAGGATCTGGAAGATGTGGCAGATGAAGTGAAAGACAAATTGAAGATCATACCTGTCAAGAAGGTCTCAGACGTACTGAAAGACCAGGCTCTAATGTAGAGCCTGGTCTTTCTGCCTTCGTCCCCATTTGCGCATGACATAGATATAATACGGAATCAGCGGAATCAGCGCAGCGATCCATGCAGCCGGATCAGCCAGGCATACACCTGTAAAACTCGTCCGCCCTGCCACCAGCATAACGATCACTGTTCTTGCCACAAGCTCGAAGACACCGCCCAGCATAGGCACAAGACCATATCCCATTCCCTGAAGCGCATTTCGGTACAGGAAGATGCTGCCCAGGAACGGATAGCACCAGAATACCGCGCGGAAATACATAACAGCGACATCTGCAACCTCTGTTTCACTCGGGCTGACAAAGAGCCATGTCATATATCTTCCGCCAAAATATACAACTGCCATAGTAATGACGCTCCATGCAAGGATCATAATCTGTGTATATCTCACACCCGTCTTAACACGGTCATTCTTTCCCGCGCCGCGGTTCTGCCCCACATAAGTCGCGATCGTTGCCCCAAACGCCACAAACACGGTGTTAATAATGTTCTGGAGTTTGCCTGCCGCAGAGAATCCCGCCATATAGACTTCCCCATATACATTCACAGCCCCCTGCACGATAATCGTTCCGATCGCGGTGATCGAGAACTGAAGCCCCATCGGGATCCCCAGCGCCAGCAGTCTGCCCAGGCTCTGAAGAGAGATCCTGAAATCCTCTTTCTTCAAATGCAGGATCGGATATTTTTTCGCAATATACAAAAAGCACATAAGGGCAGAGATTCCCTGCGCGATGACCGTAGCGTACGCACAGCCTTCAACCCCCATTCCGAAATTGACGATAAAGACAATATCCAGTACAACATTGATCGCCGCAGAGATAATCAGAAAATACAGCGGTGACTTGGAATCTCCCAGTGCTCTTAAAAAAGCTGCCAGAGAATTATATGCCGCTGTCACGATGAGCCCGGCATAGATAATGCCCATATAGCCTCTGACATCCGGCATGATGCTGTCCGAATAATTCATCATGCGCAGAATCGGCACATTCGCGGCAGAAAACGCCACAGTCATCACTGCTGCAAATGCCACGGACAGAAGAACGGACATCGCCACATAATGCCGCATCCTGTCATACTGCTTCGCGCCGAACCATTGGGATACAAGAATCGCAAATCCACTGCTCAGCCCATTGAGCCATCCTGTCACAAAAAACATCAAAGAACCCGTGCTTCCAATCGCTGCCAGAGCATCAACTCCGATAAACTGTCCTGCCACAATAGAGTCCGCTATATTGTAAAACTGCTGAAATATATTTCCCAGACACATAGGAACCATAAAACGGATGATCAGTTTTGCCGGGCTTCCCACAGTCATATCACTTGTCTTGTTCGTACTCATAATTAATGTCCTCTCCTGTAATCCGCTCTTGAAATTTTATTCGCACGATTTTCTATTATACAGGATTTCATCTCATTTTCAACGGAAAAAACGGACATTATTTACTTGAAAAAAATCAGCGTTCCTTCTTCGGGACAAACAGCCCGTCCATGTCCGCCTTCTCCAGTTCCAGCAGCTTCATTTTTCTGTCGAGCCCTCCCGCATATCCGGTCAGGTTTCCATCCGCTCCCACGACACGATGGCATGGAACAATAATACTGATCTTATTATGTCCTACCGCGCCGCCTGCCGCCTGGGCGGACATATGCCCGAGTCCCTTCCGCTCAGCAATCCTCCGCGCAATGTCCCCATATGTAATAACCTCCCCATATGGGATCTGCCTCAAAATTTCCCATACCATGATCTGAAATTCCGTGCCGATCATATGGACAGCAGGCATAAAATCCGGCTCCTGCCCGGAGAAATAAATGTCCAGCCACTTTTTCGTTTCACCAAATACAGGAAGATCTCTTTCCTCATGCTTCGGTTCGAGGGTCCGGGCATAATACTTCTGCCCCTCAAACCATAACCCTGTCAGACCGGTCTCATCTGCCGCGAGCAGAATGCCGCCGAGCGGAGACTCATAGTGATTCACATACCGCATAGATACTCACCAATCTTGAATCCTTTCCTCTGTTATACCATGATTCTATCACAGCATCTGGATCCGTCAACCGGATCAATCATTCATATATTCCCGGTAATCACTTTCACTTGCAAATAACATATACCTTCCATCCACATAACCCATGTAACCATCGCTTACCAAATATCCTTTCATAAATTGCTCCCTCTTTCTGCCGACTTTCTTTTTATCTGGTTTCTATGGTTATATTCTACCCTGATAGGTGTCCGAAAAACTTCCCACCCTCTTATTTTCATCAGCCGGAAGTTCTGTTAAAATAAAAGTATCTGTACCGCATGATCCTTAAATACAGATAACATCAAGGAGGCATGGTTCTGCTATGGCAAAGGGAAAACACCAAAAACTGAAACTTTTATATCTGATAAAAATATTAATGGAAGAAACAGATGACGGGCACGGGCTTTCGCGCCAGAATATTATAGACAGGCTTAATGCCCGGGGCATCAGCGCGGACAGGAAGACCTTATATTCGGATTTCGAAGAACTACGTGCCTTCGGCATAGACATTATAACAGAGCATGAAGGGAATGACTGGACTTACCATATAGGAGAAAGAGAGTTCGAACTGGCAGAGCTGAAACTCCTGGTAGATTCTGTCCAGTCCGCAAGATTCATTACCGAGAGAAAGTCCAGGGAGCTCATAAAGAAACTGGAAAGCCTTGTCAGCAGGCACGAGGCAAAGCAGCTCCACCGACAGGCCCTGATCTCCGGCCGCGTCAAGACAATGAACGAGAGCATTTACTATAATGTTGACAAAATTCACACCGCGATCAACGCTGATTCCCGCATCAGATTCCAATATT
Organism: Candidatus Mediterraneibacter stercorigallinarum; assembly: GCA_019116185.1. Taxonomy (GTDB): domain Bacteria; phylum Bacillota; class Clostridia; order Lachnospirales; family Lachnospiraceae; genus Mediterraneibacter; species Mediterraneibacter stercorigallinarum. The sequence continues at coordinate 692 of DXCD01000042.1, read as the reverse complement.
TTCAGTGGAATGTAAAAAAAGAAATGGTTCTCCGCCATAACGGCGCATGGTATCATGTCAGCCCCTGGGCGCTCGTATGGGACAACGAGAATTACTACTTGATCGGATACGATTCCGCCTCCAGGCAGATCCGCCATTACCGTGTTGACAAAATGCTGAAAATCTCTGCCACTGCCCAAAAGCGCGAAGGCAGAGACGCCTTTTCTTCCATAGATATTCCCGGATACTCCCGGCAGCTGTTCGGTATGTACGGCGGGGAAGAAACCCGCGTAGCCCTCGAAGCTTCAGACCATATGGCCGGCATCCTGATCGACCGGTTCGGGCAGGATATCCGCATCATCCCCGGAAACAACGGCACTTTTACCGTTTACGTAAACGTGGCTGTCAGTCCGCAGTTCCTGGGGTGGGTGTTCAGTCTGGGGAAAGACGTACGGATCCTGGGGCCCGAGAAAGTGGTGGAAATGATGAAAGAAGAAGGAGTACGGCTGTTGCATCAATATCAATCTGGATTTGTCGGGGACCCTTTGTTGGAGTAAATCATTCGGAAACAGCGGGGTTTTTCAAGACGTATTCGCAGAGGGCGGATGTGTGGCTTCGGTTCCTGATCCGTAATCTGGGAAAGTCTACAAAGGCAGGAAGCACGGCTAAAAACAATTGAACAGTGGACGATTCGGCTCCGCCTCAGGCATCCA
>DXCD01000041.1 GCA_019116185.1 Candidatus Mediterraneibacter stercorigallinarum | reverse complement strand
TCCGCTTTGAAATTGTTTTTAGCTGTATCCCATTCCTTTTACGTCTTTCCCAAATCGTGGAGCCGGAACCAGAGCCACATCCCCGCCCGCCACGAATACGTCTTAAAATATACTACGGTTTTCGGACGTTTCACTTACCGGCGGTCTCCCCCACAAATCCAGATTTACATCTCATCGACCACTACCGCTTCTTCCTCTTCTTCCAGCGACTCTTCATACCTGTTCAGGATCGTTGTCTGGATCCTCTCCCTTGTCCCTGAATTGATCGGATGCGCGATATCGCGATACTCGCCGTCCAGTGATTTTTTGCTTGGCATTGCGATAAATAAACCTTTTTCGCCTTCTATCACCTTGATATCATGAACTACAAATTCATCGTCAATCGTGATAGATACCACTGCTTTTAATTTCCCCTCTTTTGCAACTTTACGTACGCGTACATCTGTGATCTGCATACTCTCAGCTCTCCTTTCTCATATGCATCGCTGCAGAATACCGGTCATGCTTCTCTTTTATCCGGCATCTCTTTCTCTACTTACTTCATCCCCCGTAAGTCTATAATGCATATCTTTCGTTTTTTTCAACTACTACTTTGACACCATTTTCCCCAACATGCCTTGTGTTTGCCCTGATCGTGTCACGGCTCTCGACAATACAGTTTTCAATATATGTATTGTCTCCAAGATATACGTCATTCAGGATAATGGAATTCTTGATCACACAGTTATTTCCTACGAAAACCTTCTTAAAGATAACGGAATTTTCAATCGTGCCATTGATAATGCTTCCGCTTCCCACCAGGCTGTTCTTCACGATCGCGCCGGGGTTGTATTTTGCCGGAGGCTGGTCGCTTACTTTGGAATATACTGCCGGAAGTTCTTTGAAGAAGTAATTTCTCACTTCCGGTTTCAGGAAGTCCATATTCGTCTGATAGTATGCGTCTACCGTTGAGATATTGTTCCAGTAGCTGTTTATTTTATAACCGTATATCTTTTTCAGGTTTTTGTACCTGATCAGAATATCGGTCACAAAATCATGTCTTTCTTCCTCCGCACAGTGCTCGATCAGATCAATGAGCTGTCTTCTGCGGATCACATAGATCCCTGTGGACACAGTCTGGGAATGTGCCACCATGGGCTTCTCTTCAAATTCTTCGATCCTGGCGCTCTCGTTCATGCGGATCGTGCCGAACCGGGTCGCGTCCTCGTCCGGCCCTAATTCTTTACATACCACTGTGATATCCGCCTTCTTGGCGATGTGGTACTCCAGTACTTTATTGTAATCCAGCTTGTACACCGCATCCCCGGAGGTGATGATCACGTATGGTTCATGACATTTCCTCAGGAAATCCAGGTTCTGGTAGATTGCGTCCGCTGTTCCTCTGTACCAGTAGCCGTTATCAGCGGTTATCGTGGGAGTAAATACGAACAATCCTCCCTGCTTTCTTCCGAAATCCCACCATTTGGAGGAATTCAGATGTTCATTAAGCGATCTTGCATTGTACTGAGTCAGCACCGCAACCTTCTGAATATGAGAATTTGTCATATTGCTGAGTGCAAAATCGATCGCCCGGTAACTCCCCGCAACAGGCATTGCCGCCACTGCGCGTTTTGCTGTCAGTTCGTGCATCTTACGATTGTTTCCGCCTGCCAGGATAATTCCTACTGCTCTCATATTCTGTCACCTGCCTTTATCAATGTCTCGCCGCTCTCCAGCACTCCATTACTATAATCTTCAATAGAAGTTGCTCCGCTGATGGCGGTATTTTTGCCGATCTGCACGCCTGGCGGAATCACGGAATTCTCTCCGATCGTCGCCAGCCCGCCGCTGTAAATATTCGGTTTCGTCTTATTCGGCACTTCGCTTCCGATCCCGATCACCACGTTATTTCCGATCACAGTATCCTCGGCGATAATCGCCTTTTCAATCACGCAGTTATCTCCGATGGTAACGCCCTGCATGATGATGGAATCACGCACGATACTTCCCTTACCGACTGTGACGCCGCTTCCCAGCACCGAACTGTGCACTTCCCCATAGATTTCAGATCCGTTGCTGATAATACAGCGGTCTACAACGCCCTGATCTGAAATATACTGCGGAGGAATGCTTGCGCTGTTTGTGTAAATCTTCCAGAACTCTTCATAAAGATTGAATTCCGGGATAATATCAATCAGCTCCATGTTTGCTTCCCAGTAGGAACTCAGTGTCCCCACGTCTTTCCAGTACCCGTTGTACTCATAAGCAAAGAGCCTGTCCCCTTTCCCGTGGCAGTAAGGAATGATATGTTTCCCAAAATCACAATTGGGCTGATCTTTCAGCTTGATCAGCGCTTCTCTGAGCACAGGCCAGCTGAAAATGTAGATGCCCATGGAAGCCAGGTTGCTGCTCGGCTTCTCCGGCTTCTCTTCGAACTCTTTGATCCGGCTTTCGCTGTCTGTCACAACGATTCCGAATCGGCTCGCTTCCTCGATCGGCACAGGCATCGCGGCGATCGTGACATCCGCTTTGTTTGCCTTGTGAAAATCGAGCATGACCTCGTAATCCATCTTATAAATATGATCCCCCGAAAGAATCAGCACATAATCCGGATTATATGTCTCCATGTAGTTCAAGTTCTGGTAAATTGCATTTGCCGTCCCTGTGTACCACTCGCTGTTCGAGCTCTTCTCGTAGGGCGGCAGAATAGATACCCCTCCAACATTTCTGTCCAAATCCCACGGGATACCGATCCCGATATGCGTATTAAGACGCAGCGGCTGATATTGCGTCAGCACGCCCACAGTGTCGATTCCCGAATTAATACAGTTACTCAGCGGGAAATCAATGATCCGGTACTTGCCTCCGAATGCCACGGCAGGCTTTGCAACCTTTGCTGTGAGGACCCCCAGTCGACTGCCCTGTCCGCCCGCCAGCAGCATGGCAATCATTTCCTTTTTAAACATTGCGTCACCTCATTTCTAGTTAGATGTAACCATTATACCATATATTTATCTTTAGCCAATAATAATTTACAATTTTTTCTTATTTTTTTTAATCTTTTTATTACTTTTGCATAAAAAGAACTGCTTTTAATTTTTATCATATATAGTATAATATAGTAGACTAAGATGATTTATGACTAAAATTTCAAGATCAGAAAATAAAGAGAAGAGGAATCTACATGTATAAAATCGATTTTAAACACCCGATCCACATCCATTTTATAGGTATCGGAGGTATCAGCATGAGCGGACTCGCGGAGATCCTGCTCAAGGAAGGCTTCACTGTATCCGGTTCTGACTCAAAGGAGTCTCCTCTGACGAAAAAGCTGGAATCAGAGGGATCGCATATCACCTACGGACAGAAAGCTGAAAACATCACTCCCGGCATCGGCTGCGTCGTGTATACCGCGGCAATAAACCGGAGCAACCCGGAGCTGATCGAAGCAGTGGCGCAGAAGATTCCTATGCTGACCCGCGCGGAGCTCTTAGGACAGCTTATGAAGAACTATGACACTCCGATCGCTGTATCCGGAACACACGGGAAAACGACCACCACGTCCATGATCTCGCACATCCTTCTGGAAGCGGACCTTGACCCGACGATCTCCGTGGGCGGCATCCTGAAAGCCATCGGAGGGAACATCCGGGTAGGCAGCTCCGGCACGTTTATCACGGAAGCATGCGAATACACCAATAGTTTCCTTCATTTCTTCCCGAAGATCAGCGTGATTTTAAATATAGAAGAAGACCATCTGGATTTCTTCAAAGATCTTGAGGATATCCGCCACTCTTTCCATCAATTTGCAGAGCTTCTCCCGGATGACGGAACACTGGTCATCAACGGGGATATTACGGATTATCCCGAGATCTACAGCGGGCTCGCCTGCAACGTAGTGACCTATGGCTCTTCCAGCGATTTTGATTACAGCGCGGACAATATTTCCTACGATGAGAACGGCCATGTATCTTTTGACCTGATCCTTCACGGAGAACACGTTGACCACATCACGCTCTCCGTGACCGGCGACCACAATGTATCAAACGCGCTTTCCGCTATCGCTGTCGCGGATCTTCTCGACATTCCTATGGAATCGACAAAGAAAGGGCTGCTTTCCTTCACGGGCACTGACCGCCGCTTTGAATATAAAGGAGAATTCAACGGCGTGACCGTGGTAGACGACTATGCCCACCATCCGACAGAGATCACGGCAACTCTCAAGGCTGCGCAGCATTCCCCGCACAACAGCGTGTGGTGCGTGTTCCAGCCGCACACATATACCCGCACCAAAGCATTCTTCCATGAGTTTGCAGAGGCGCTCTCCCACACAGACCATCTGGTACTGGCCGATATATACGCGGCAAGAGAGACGGATACACTGGGGATCTCTTCGGCTGATCTTGCGGAAGAAACAGCGAAGCTCGGCACGGACACACATTATTTCCCGAGCTTTGAAGAGATCGAGGCATTCTTAAAGGAGAACTGCCAGCCCGGAGATCTGCTTATCACCATGGGGGCCGGGGATGTTGTCACGGTCGGTGAAGACCTGCTCCGGTAATTTCCGGCAGCATTCCGCAATATATTCCGTAAATACTTCCGCCGCCCCTTTGCGGAAAGCTCTCGATCCCGCTAAATATAACGGCTGCGAGAGTTATCCACATTTTCTGCACATAGTTATCTACAAAAAACCGGAACTTACCCACGAAAAAATACTTTTAGACCCGGGAATAAGATGATATATTATTCATGACAACAGGAAATACAGGGGGATGTATTTTCTGAACGTAAAAGGGGAAAGCGGAACGCAATACGTCCGCTTTCTATTTTACACTTTACAAAAGCGAATGAAGAAAGCGGGACGGGATATTTATGAAGACTTTAACACTTAAAAATAAATTTCAGACGAATGCAACTCTGCTGCCCAATGATTTTATAGACAACTACATGATCGATGCCAACGGCGAGTTCGTGAAGGTTTATTTGTTCCTTCTGCGCCACCTGGACGATCCTTGTTCTTCTCTGACTCTTGCGACCATCGCGGACTGTCTGAACAATACGGAAAAGGATATCCTGAGGGCTTTTCGCTATTGGGAGAAAAAAGGGCTCCTGCGCGCAGAGCGCGATGCGGAAGGCAGGATTACTGCCCTGGAACTCCAGAAAATGTCGCTCTCCGGGAGAGAGGCTTCTCCTGTTGTTCCAAATAACCGCGGTATTTCTTCCGGGGTTCCGGCTGCCGGACAGACTGCCATGAGCGCTGAACAGGATACTCTGATTTCCGGACAGGCAGAGGGAGAAGACATGCATTCTGCCGGACAGGCTGCTCTGCCTGCCGCAGCGGCACACACTGCTGCAAAGGCAGTTCCGATCGACACTTTCCGCGCCCAGAAGGAGATCAAGTCTCTGCTCTTCATCGCGGAGCAGTATCTCGGCAAGACGCTGACGCATACGGAAATGGAAACGATCACATATTTCTACGATACACTCCACATGTCTGCTGATCTGATCGAGTATCTCATCGAATCCTGCGTGGAGAACGGGCACAAGAGCATGCATTACATCCGCAAAGTCGCTTTCTCTTGGGTGGAGGAAGGCATTGAGACTGTCTCACAGGCAAAGGAACAGTCCGCCCTTTATAATAAGAACTGCTACACCGTGCTCAATGCATTCGGGATCAAGAACCGCGGTCCCGCTGCATCAGAGCTTACATATATAAAGAAATGGGCAGAGGAATATGCCTTTTCACCGGATATCATCGAAGAGGCATGCCGCCGCACCATAGCTGCTACTCACCAGCCCAGTTTTGAGTATGCGGACTCGATTCTGACGAAATGGCACGAGAAGAACATCCGCCATCTGAAAGAGGTATCAGCCCTTGACGAGGAATATCAGAAGGAGCGCACTGCCGGAAGGGTGTCTTCCAGAACCAAAACAGCTGCCAGAAACCTGAATAATTTCGAGCGGCGCAGTTATGATATGGAATCGCTTGAGGAGCAGTTATTGAACAGTAATTAGAAGGAGCAGATTCATGGCACTGAAAAATTCACAATACTATTCGATCATGCGGGAGTACGAGCAGCGGCAGCTCAGGAACCATGATATACAGACCGCCCGCTATGAGGAAGTATATAAGAAGCTGCCCGAATTCAAGTCCCTTGACGAGTCCATATCCATACTTTCCGTACAGTACGGCAAGAAGCTGCTGAACGGAGATGACCACGCGCTTGTGTCTCTGAAAGAGGAGCTGGAGATCCTGCGCAGCAGCAAGAAGAACCTTCTTGTCTCAGCTGGATTCCCCGAGGACTATCTGGAACCGGTCTATGACTGTCCGGACTGCAAGGACACCGGATACATCGGGAATCAGAAATGCCACTGCTTTAAAAAGGCAGTTATAAAGCTTCTGTACGAGGAGTCCAATATCCGTGAATTTCCTACAGAAGCATCTTTTGAGAATTTCAGTCTTGATTTTTACTCGTCCTCCCTTTATGATAAAACAACCGGACGCTCTGCCCGCGCCATGATGGAGGACACACTTAAGATATGCCGCCGTTTCATTGATTCTTTTGGAGATGAATTTCAGAACCTATTCTTCTACGGCAGCGTAGGCGTGGGGAAGACGTTTCTTTCCACCTGCATTGCCCGCGAGATCATGAACCGGGAATATTCTGTGCTCTACTTCTCAGCGCCCCAGCTGTTCAGCGCGCTTTCGCAGTCAAAGTTTGACAGGAACGATGTGGACGCCAAAAATATGAATGAGTACATTTTCAACTGTGATCTCCTGATCATTGATGATCTGGGGAGCGAATACACGAACGCCTTCATTACCGCACAGTTTTTTACCTGTATCAATGAAAGGCTCTTGCACAGGAAATCAACGATTATCTCAACAAACCTGTCACTGGAATCGATCGCGGATCTCTATACTGAGCGTTCTTTTTCCAGAATCACCAGCAGCTATGCACTGTTGAAGATTATCGGTGATGATATACGTATCAAGAAAAAGTTAAAACACAGGGAGGAACATTAATGTTACGCCGAACAGAACGAATCTTAGAAAACATTCCAGTAGGAAGCCTTGGACTCATCTCGCTTACAGGATGCGAACAGCTTGGTAAAAAAGTTGATGACTATCTTGTAAAATGGCGTCATGAAAGCGGAAATGAATACCGGGACGACATTGCATTTTCCGGATACGAGAAGGATACCTTTCTCATCGACGCGCGCGTGCCGCGTTTTGGATCCGGCGAGGCAAAAGGGATCCTCGGCGAGTCTGTCCGCGGTAAGGATCTGTATCTGATGGTGGATGTATGTAATTACAGCGTTACTTATTCACTCACCGGAAGAACGAATCATATGTCACCGGATGACCATTTCCAGAACCTGAAGAGGGTCATTGCTGCAGTCGGCGGAAAAGGCAGACGCCTCAACGTTATCATGCCTTTCCTGTATGAGAGCCGGCAGCACAAAAGAAGTTCCCGTGAATCTCTTGACTGCGCTCTTGCCCTTCAGGAGCTCGTGCGGATGGGCGTGGAAAATATCATCACCTTTGACGCCCACGACCCCAGAGTACAGAATGCGATCCCGCTGAGCGGATTTGAGACAGTATCTCCCACATATCAGTTCATCAAAGGACTGCTCCGTACAGTGAAGGATCTTCAGATCGACAGCGACCACATGATGGCCATCAGCCCGGACGAAGGCGGCACAAACCGCGCCGTATACCTTGCGAACGTGCTCGGGCTCGACATGGGTATGTTCTATAAACGCCGCGATTATACACGGATCGTTGATGGGCGCAACCCGATCGTTGCACATGAATTCCTCGGAAGTTCAGTGGAAGGCAAAGATGTGATCATCATTGACGACATGATCTCTTCCGGCGACAGTATCATTGAGGTTGCCACAGAGTTAAAACGCAGAAAGGCAAAGAGGATCTTCGCTGCCGCTACATTCGGTCTGTTTACAAATGGCATGGAAAGATTCGACAAAGCATACGAGGATGGCATCATCAGCGGCATCCTCACCACCAATCTGATTTACCAGACTCCGGAACTCCTGTCGAAGCCTTATTATATCAACTGTGATATGAGCAAATACATCGCTCTCATCATTGACACACTGAATCACGACGGTTCTATCAGTTCAATCTTAAGCCCGAACGAGAGAATCCAGCATGTTATTCAGAAGTATAAAAACGGAGAGCCGGTATAACCGGCTCTTCTTTCAGTTAGCTCAGATATATGAGAGCAGAGATTTGTGCAATATGAAGAAGAATATCTTATCTGAAATCGTATTAACCATTTTAATACTGCTGACAGCCACTGGTATTTCTTTTGCCTTTTTTCAGTTTGGAAATAAAAACGTGGCTAATATAACCGTCATCTACACCCTGGCGCTCATACTCATCGCCCTCGGAACTTCCGGCTATTGGTATGGTATCGCTGCATCACTTTATTGCGTGACTGCGGTAAATTATTTCTTTTCCTTTCCATACTTTCATTTTAATTTTTCTCTTGACGGCTATCCACTCACATTTATCGGAATGCTTGCCATCTCACTGCTCACAAGCACGACAACGACTACCTTGAAGAAACAGCAGCATGCCATGGCAGACAGGGAAAAGGCTTTGGCCGAGGCAGAGCGCGAGAAGCTGCGCGCCAACCTTCTGCGGGCGGTCTCTCACGATCTGCGCACGCCTCTGACCAGCATCATCGGCTCGTCTTCGTCTTATCTGGAGAACTACCCGGAGCTGTCGGACGAGGAACGCACGGAACTGATAACCAACATCAAAGACGACTCCCAATGGCTGCTCAATATGGTTGAAAATCTGCTTACAGTTACCCGGATCGACGACAATTCCACGGACAAAGTAAAAAAATCCCCCGAAGTCGTTGAAGAAGTCATCTCAGAGGCAATCCTGCGGCTGAAAAAACGGCTTCCGGATATCCGTATACGGGTCAGTATGCCGAATGATTTTCTCATGCTGTCCATGGATCCGACCTTGATCGAACAGGTTCTTATCAACCTGCTGGAAAATGCCTTTATCCATTCCGGCAGCAAAGACCCCATTGATCTTATCATCAACGAATCCGATGAGAATATCACCTTTACAGTCCGCGATTACGGAAACGGCGTGGATGAAGAACAACTCCCCTACATCTTCGAAGGCCAGCGGACATCCTCGCATACCAATGACGGCCATAAAGGGATCGGCATCGGGCTGTCCATATGCAAGACGATCATCCGCGCGCACGGGGGCGCCATCTCCGCGGCTAACCATACAGATGGAGCAGAATTTACATTTACGCTCCCTAAAGAAAAGGAGAACAGCGACAATGCCTAAATGTTCAGTTCTTATCATAGAAGATGAAAAAAATATACAGACCTTTATGGGGAAAGTGCTAAAACGCCAGGACTATCGTGTCCTTTATGCCGATAACGGCCAACAGGGGCTGGAGATCATCCGCTCCCAGTGCCCGGACATCATCCTTCTGGATCTTGGTCTTCCCGATATGAACGGCAGCGAGATCATCCGTGATGCCCGTACCTGGACAAGCACCCCTATCATCGTAATTTCTGCGCGCACTGCAGAACACGAAAAAGTTACCGCTCTGGATCTGGGCGCTGACGACTATATTACAAAGCCTTTCGGCACATCCGAGCTGCTCGCCCGCATCCGCGCTTCCCTGCGGCACAGCAACCGCCTGCGCACGGACAGCACCCATTATCTGCGTCCTTACCGGCACGGAAAGATGATCCTCGATTTTTCAAAGCGCCTTCTGACAATCAACGGCCAGGATATTCATCTGACCCCGATCGAATATAAAATCGTGGCATACCTTGCACAGAACTCCGGCAAGGTCATCACATACGCCACTCTCTTATCCAATGTATGGGGACCTTATGCAGACAGCGATAATAAGATCCTGCGGGTAAACATGGCAAATATACGCCGCAAGATCGAAGACGATCCCGCGCAGCCCAAGTATATCTTCACAGAAGTCGGAGTCGGGTATCGAATGGCAGAGGATGAAGAAGAGGGGTAAATCTGGATTTGTCGCGGCTTTGAGAATGAGCAAATCGGACGAAAACAGTGAAGCGGGGATGTCGAAGACGTATTCAGATCGTGTGTACGGCTGGCTTCGGCTCCGCTCCACGAGGCAAGCAAAACTAGAAAATTCGGAACTATGCTAAAAGCAGAAATTGGCAGAGGGCAACTCACCTTCGGCTCAGACAATCCCTCTGCCAATTTCAACGCATAGTTCCGAATTTTAAGTTTTACTAAGCCTCATTCTGAAGTCGCCTCAGTCAGCCGTACACACGATCTGAAAGGTT
>DXCD01000040.1 GCA_019116185.1 Candidatus Mediterraneibacter stercorigallinarum | reverse complement strand
TTCGGAACTATGCGTTGAAATTGGCAGAGAGATTGTCTGAGACGAAGGCGAGTTGCTCTCTGCCAATTTCTGCTTTTAGCATAGTTCCGAATTTTGTAGTTTTACTTGCCTCGTGGAGCGGAGCCGAAGCCAGCCGTACACACGATCTGAATACGTCTTCGACATCCCCGCTTCACTGTTTTCGTCCGATTTGCTCATTCTCAAAGCCCCGACAAATCCAGATTTAATTCCAAAAGTCAGTCTTATCTTTGAGCTGAATATCTTTTGCCCTGAATACAGGATCTTTCCCTTCTTTTTTCTGCCTCATATAGTCGTGCATGGCGCGGATCGCAGGTCCTCCGAGGATGAGGATGACGGGCAGATTGATGAGCGCCATCAGTCCCATGAGCACGTCTGCCATATTCCATACGAGCCCGAATTCCATAGTTGCGCCGACCAGCACGATCAGGGCGGCGATGATGCGGAAGGCATTGATCAGTGCTTTGCCGGGTTTTCTGCCGCAGAGGAATTTCAGTCCCATCTCTGCATAGTAGAAGTTCCCGATCAGTGTTGTAAATGCGAACAGGCAGAGCGCGATGGTGATAAATATTGTTCCGAATCCGCCAAGCGAACTGGAAGCGGCTGCCTGTACCCACGGCATTCCCGCAAGGTCGGAAGACGGAGCCACGCCGGAGCAGAGAAGCATGAATGCTGTTGCAGAGCAGATGAGGATGGTATCGATGAAAACAGACAGCATCTGTACCAGACCCTGCTTTACCGGGTGGGAGACAGCAGCGCTGGCTGCGGCGTTCGGAGCGGAACCCACGCCGGCTTCGTTGGAGAAGAGACCGCGCTTGATCCCGTGCATGATGCAGGAACCTGCAAATCCGCCGAAAATAGCGCGGAAATCAAATGCATTGCTAAAGATATCTGCGAACATCTGCGGGATGAGCTGATAATGGGTCACAATGATGAAGAGGGAGACCGCAAGGTAAAAGATACCCATGACAGGGACAAGGACACCCGTGATCTTTGAGATCTGCCTGCTTCCCCCGAATATAGCAGCAGCGAAAACAACTGCCAGGACCACGCCGACAATGACCGGAGTCATCTTTGGATCAAAGAACTCGTAAGCGCGGAAAGAATCTGCAATATTAAAAGATGCGACAAGATTAAATCCGCCCATATAAGTCAGGATAAGCGTGACCGCGAACAGAACGCCGATCCAGTGTTTTTTCAGGGCTGCCTGAATGTAATAGGCAGGGCCGCCGTAAGAGCTTCCGTCTTCTGCCCGGTGTTTATAGATCTGAGCGAGCGTGCTCTCGATGAATGCGGACGCGCTTCCGAGAAGGGCGGTCACCCACATCCAGAATACAGCGCCGGCGCCGCCGAGACAGATCGCAGTGGAGATGCCTGCGATATTTCCGGTTCCGACTCTGGAGGCTGTAGACACCATAAGAGCCTGGAATGATGAAAGCCCGTTCTTGTCGCTTCCGGGCTGCGCTACGACACGCAGTGATTCAATAAACATGCGGAACTGAACAAAGCGGGTGCGGATGGAAAACCAGATGCCCACGCCCAGAAGAAGGATGATCAGTATGTAGCTGTAAAGTAGGTCGCTGAGTGTGTTGATGATTTCTGCAAACAAAATATTTTCCTCTCTTTCCTTAAGCACTGTGTCTGACTGTGCGTTTCTGAAATATGTCTTCCGGTGTGAGAGTGAAAAGCAGGCCGTGATATCGCCGGAAAGACACAGACAATTCTAAATTATATAGCATCTTCGGCGCTTTGTCCAGAATATTGGCCTGTATTGCCCTGAACTGTATTGTATAGCATCATTCAGGACTCTGTTTTATGCTGAGGCAGGAGTGCCCCTGTTTGTACTGAGGCAGGAGTGCTCGGCTATTCTTTGCATCATAGCAGAGTTTGTGTTATTCTAGTATGTACGGTATGATATAATAAAATGATAAGTATATTTTTCCATGAAAAGATCAGGAGGGATCCATCATGAAATTAGATAAGCTTTTGGAACGTTTACAATATGAAGTGGTACAGGGGAGCGACGAAACGGAAATCACGACCCTGGTCAATGATTCCCGGAAAGTGGAAGCGGGAAGTGTCTTTGTGTGCATCAGCGGGGCAGTGTCAGACGGGCACAGATTTGCGGCGGACGTGGCGGCAAAGGGCGCGGCTGCGGTTGTCGTGGAGAAGGATGTGGAAGTGCCGTCAGATGTAACTGTGATCAAAGTTGCAGATACAAGATATGCGCTGGCCCTCATGTCAGCGGCGTATTTCGGGTATCCGGCAGATAAGCTGAAGATCATCGGCATCACAGGGACAAAGGGAAAGACAACGACGACTTATATGATCCGTTCCATCCTTGAGGGAGTGGGGCACAAGGTGGGACTGATCGGTACGATCGAGGCAATCATCGGGGATGAAACGATCCCGGCGGCAAACACCACGCCGGAGTCCTACACCATCCATGAGTATTTCGCGCGGATGGTGGAAGCGGGCTGTGACAGCGTGGTGATGGAGGTGTCTTCCCAGGGGCTGATGCTCCACCGCACCGCGGGCATTCCTTTTGAGATCGGGATTTTTACCAATCTTGGCAAGGATCATATCGGCCCCAATGAGCACAAGGATTTCGAGGATTATAAAAGATGCAAGGCAATGCTCTTCAAACAGTGCAGGCTGGGCATTGCAAATGTAGACGATAAATATTTCCCGGATCTGTTCAAAGATGCCACATGCAGGGTGGAGACATTCGGATTTTCCAAAGATGCAGATCTGCGCGCGGAGGATGTGGAGCTTGTGTCCAGGCCGGGCTATCTGGGCGTGGCATATCATGTGGCAGGGCTTATGGACTTTGATGTGGAGATCGATATCCCCGGCACGTTCAGCGTGTATAATTCTCTGACCGCGATCGCGGTGTGCAGGCATTTCGGAGTGCCTGTGGAGAAGATAAAGGAGGCCCTGAAAAAAGCGAAGGTAAAGGGGCGGATCGAGATGATCAAGGTCTCAGACGAGTTTACCCTGATGATCGATTACGCGCACAATGCAATGAGCCTGGAGAGTCTGCTGACCACTCTGAAGGAGTATCACCCGAAGCGGCTGGTGTGTCTCTTTGGCTGCGGCGGCAACCGCTCAAAGGACAGAAGGTATGAGATGGGCGAAGTGTCCGGGCGGCTTGCGGACCTGACCATCATTACCTCAGATAATCCCAGGTTTGAAGAGCCCCAGGCGATTATCGATGATATTAAGACAGGGATCGGTAAGACGGATGGAAAATATGTGGAAATCTGTGACCGGAAAGAAGCGATCAAGTATGCCATCCAGCACGGGCAGCCGGGAGATGTCATCGTGCTTGCCGGAAAGGGGCACGAGGACTATCAGGAGATCAAAGGCGTGAAATATCCCATGGATGAACGCGTCCTGATCGCGGAAGTGCTTGAAGAGTTAAAAGAAGGAAGATAATCGAGTGTTTGCGGACGTTATCATAGATATACAACACGAAAAATTGGATAAGATCTTTCAGTACCGTATCCCGGAGAGGCTGGAAAGAGAGCTGGAGCCCGGGATGGAGGTGCTTGTGCCTTTCGGCAAAGGGAACCGGCAGATCAAGGGCTATGTGACCGGGCTGTCAGAGACCTGTGATTATGACCTCTCAAAGATAAAAGAGATCCGGGAAATCTCCAAAAGCGGGGTGGAGATCGAAGCGAAGCTGATCGCCCTTGCCGCGTGGATGAAGGAGAACTATGGCGGGACAATGATCCAGGCGCTCAAGACGGTCCTTCCGATCAAGCAGAAGGAGAACGCCAAGGTAAAGAAGCGTCTCCGTCTCCTTCTCGATCATGAGACAGGGGAGCGGCAGCTCCACTATTATCTGGAGAAGAATCAGAAAGCGCGGGCAAGGCTGATGGCAGCGCTCCTGGATGACCCGGTGCTGGAGTATGTGCTTGTGACAAAGAAGCTCAATATAACAGGCCCCGTTATCCGGGCGCTGGAGGAACAGCGGGTCCTTGCCGTAGAATCGGAGCAGGTGTACCGCAATCCGGTGAAAGCGGTAGAAGAGAAGGCAAAGGACATCGTTTATACAGAAGAACAGTCGCGTGTCATTGAGAGCTTCCGGAAGGATTATACTGCCGGGGAGCGGAAGACTTATCTGATCCACGGAGTGACCGGGAGCGGAAAGACGGAAGTTTATATGGAGATGATCCGGACCGTGGTGGATATGGGAAAACAGGCAATTGTACTCATCCCGGAGATCGCCCTGACCTATCAGACTGTGATGCGCTTCTACCGGCGGTTCGGCGACCGGGTGTCCATCATGAACTCCCGGCTGTCGGCAGGGGAGCGGTACGACCAGATGATGCGGGCGCGGGCAGGACAGGTGGATGTGATGATCGGTCCCCGTTCAGCGCTTTTTACCCCTTTCCCGGATCTGGGACTGGTCGTGATCGACGAGGAACATGAGCCTACCTATAAGAGTGAACAGACTCCCAGATACCATGCCAGGGAGACTGCCATAAGACGGGCGCAGATGGAGGGCGCGAGCGTGGTGCTCGGGAGCGCGACCCCTTCGATGGAAGCAATGTACCGGGCGCGGAGGGGAGAATACACCCTCTTTGAGATGAAGAACCGTTCCCGGATGCAGGAGCTTGCAGACGTATATACCGTGGATCTGAGGGAAGAATTAAAGAATGGAAACCGTTCGATCTTAAGCCGGAAGCTCGCAGAGCTGATGAAGGACCGGCTGGAAAAGAAGGAGCAGATCATGCTGTTCCTGAACCGGAGAGGGTATTCCGGCTTTATTTCCTGCAGGGAGTGCGGCCATGTGATCAAGTGCCCCCACTGTAATGTCTCTTTATCCGTCCACAGAGACGGGCGGATGCGGTGCCATTACTGCGGATATTCCACCCTCAGGGTGACAGAGTGCCCGGAGTGCGGATCCCGGCATATCGGTGAATTCCGGGCGGGGACGCAGCAGATCGAGGATATCGTGAAAGCGGAATTCCCGGAAGCCCGTGTTCTCAGGATGGACATGGACACCACCCGGCAGAAAGACGCTCATGAGAAGATCCTCTCGGCGTTTGCCAATGAGGAGGCGGATGTGCTGGTGGGCACGCAGATGATCGTAAAAGGGCATGATTTTCCGAACGTCACGCTGGTGGGCGTTCTGGCGGCGGATATGTCCCTCTACACAGACGACTACCGCTCCGGGGAGCGGACATTCCAACTCCTGACCCAGGCGGCAGGACGCGCTGGACGAGGGGAGAGGCACGGCGAGGTTGTGATCCAGACATACAGCCCGGAGCATTATGCCATCGTGACGTCGGCGGCGCAGGACTACGAGGCATTTTATCAGGAAGAGATCCGTTACAGGGAACTCATGGGATATCCTCCGGCAGAGAATCTTCTGGCCGTATTCGTTTCCTGTGAGGATGAGGCGCTTCTTGAAAAGGGCTGCCACTACCTGAAGGAATACATTCTCAGGGTAAGAGGGCAGACCGGGGCAGAGGTCATAGGTCCGGCAAGTCCGGGCATTGACAAGATCAAAGATATATACAGGAGAGTGCTCTATGTGAAGGCAGAAAGCTACGGAGCGCTCGTTGGGATAAAAGACAGGGTAGAAAAATATATAGAGATAAATTCAGGGTTTGACAAGATGAGGATACAGTTTGATTTCAACCCAATGTAAGGAGGAAATTATGGCAATCAGAGAAGTAAGAGAGATCGGAGACGATATTCTGACAAAGCAGTGCAAGGACGTGCCGAAGATGACGCTTCGGACAAAGATCCTGATCGGGGATATGCTGGAGACCATGTATGACAAATGCGGAGTAGGGCTTGCCGCGCCTCAGGTGGGCGTGCTCAAGAGAATCGTGGTCATTGACGTGGGGGAAGGCCCGATCGTGCTGATCAACCCGGAGATCATCGAGACATCCGGAGAACAGACCGGGGAAGAAGGCTGCCTGAGCGTGCCGGGAAAATGGGGCATCGTGACCCGGCCGGAGCGCGTGAAGGTGCGTGCCCTGAACCAGGATATGGAGCCTTTTGAGATGGAAGGCGAGGGGCTTCTGGCGAGGGCATTCTGCCATGAGATCGACCATCTTCACGGAGAGCTTTATGTAGATAAGACAGAGGACGGACTCCATGATGTGACCTATGATAATGAGGAAGAAGAGGAAACGGAGGAGTAAGACGATGCGTGTAATATTTATGGGAACGCCGGATTTTTCCGTGGGAACTCTGGAAGCTCTGGTCGCGGCGGGACATGACGTGTGCCTTGCAGTCACCCAGCCGGACAAGCCGAAGGGAAGAGGCAAGGAAATGCAGTTTCCTCCGGTAAAAGAGACTGCCATAAAGCACGGGATCCCGGTCTATCAGCCGAAGAAGATCCGGGAGCCTGAGTGCGTGGAAGAACTCAGAAAATACAATGCAGACGTGATGGTTGTGGTTGCGTTCGGGCAGATCCTGCCCAAGACCATCCTTGAGATGACGCCGTACGGATGTATCAATGTCCATGCGTCCCTGCTCCCGAAATACCGGGGAGCTGCTCCGATCCAGTGGTCCATCATCGAAGGGGAAGCTGTGACCGGCGTGACGACTATGCAGATGGATGAAGGTCTGGACACCGGGGATATGATCATGAAGGAGGAGGTCCCGATCGCGGAGGACGAGACCGGGGAGAGCCTGCATGACAAGTTGGCGGCAGCAGGGGCCGCGCTGTGCGTGGAGACACTGAAGGCGCTGGAAGACAAGAGCGCTGTGTTTGAGAAGCAGGGAGAGAGCCCGACTGCCTATGCGAAGATGCTTACGAAAGAGATGGGAAATATTGACTGGAACCAGTCCGCGGTACAGATCGAGCGGCTGGTCCGGGGGCTTAACTCATGGCCCAGCGCCTATACCCGGTGGAACGGGAAAGTGATGAAGATCTGGCGGGCAAAGGCAGAAACTGGTCCGGCAGCGGGGAGTCAGGCAGGCGGCGGACAGCCGGGCACTGTGACGGAGATCCGCAAGGACAGCTTTGCAGTTCAGACCGGGGACGGCGTGCTGCGCGTGTACGAAGTGCAGATCCCGGGCAAAAAGAGGATGGAGACAAGTGCATTCCTGAGGGGGTACACAATGGAGCTGGGGACAGTTCTCACGAGAGAGTGACCAGACGGTTCCTGTGAGATCAGGAGGTTGATATCATGTTTTATTACTTCTATGACTGGACTTATATCCTTGTTATCATCGGGGCTGTGATCTGCCTTGCGGCGTCTGCCCGCGTGAACCGGGTGTTCGCGCAGTATTCTACGGTGAGGAGCCATTCGGGGATGACGGGGAGAGAGGCAGCAGAACAGATCCTGCACAGAAACGGGATCTATGACGTGCAGGTGATCCACATCCCTGGAAACCTGACGGATCATTATAACCCGGGAAAGAAGACACTGGGGCTTTCTGACACCGTGTATAATTCTACATCTGTTGCAGCCATCGGAGTGGCGGCCCACGAGTGCGGGCACGCGGTACAGCATGCCACGGGATATGCGCCGCTTTCCATCCGGGGAGCGCTGGTGCCTGTGGCGAATTTCGGTTCCATGGCAGCATGGCCGCTGATCTTTATCGGCCTGTTCCTGAACGGGCAGACAGCGGCGTTGTTTATTAATCTTGGCATCCTGTTCTTTTCAGCAGCAGTGCTTTTCCAGCTTGTTACCCTGCCGGTGGAATTCAATGCATCCGGAAGGGCGGTGAAGGTGCTGGAGAATTCCGGGATGCTCTATCCGGACGAGGTGGGTTCTGTAAAGAAGGTGCTTGGAGCGGCGGCGCTTACTTATGTGGCAAGCGCGGCGGCGATGATTTTACAGCTTCTGCGTCTCCTTATTCTGACAGGAGGAAAGAGAAGGAATGACTAAAACAGTAAATGAGAGGGAGCTCGTGCTGGGGATCCTTATGGAAGTGACTGAGAACGGTCAGTACAGCCATATCGTGCTCCGGGACGTGCTATCCAAATATCAGTATCTTACGAAGCAGGAGCGGGCATTTATCACCAGGGTGACAGAGGGAACACTGGAGCATCTGATCGAGATCGACTATATCCTGGATCAGTTCTCAAAGGTCAAAGTAAAGAAGATGAAACCGGTCATCCGGGGCGTGCTCCGCAGCGCGGTCTACCAGATGAAATACATGGACAGCGTGCCTGACCGGGCGGTGTGCAGCGAGGCTGTGAAGCTGGCGGCGCGGAAAGGGTTTGCGGGTCTCAAGGGATATGTAAACGGGGTGCTCCGCAGCGTGGCAAGAGGGCTTGCTGATGTGAAATATCCCGAGGAGGGAGTTCGGGCGCTGTCCGTGAGATATTCCTGCCCGGAGTGGATCATAGAGCTGTGGCAGAAATACTATGATCAGGACGTTGTTGAGAGAATGCTGGCAGATTTTCAGCAGGAGAAGCCGGTCACGGTCCGGTGCTGCCTGAACCGTGTCACCCCGGAAGAACTGAAAAGCAGACTGCTCCGGGAAGGCGTGGCTGCAGAGCCTCATCCGTACCTGCCCTATGCATTTCTGATTTCCGGCTATGATCATCTGGAAGGCCTGGAGAGCTTCCGGGAAGGGCTGTTCATGGTACAGGACGTGAGCTCTATGCTGGTGGGAGAACTGGCAGATCCGCAGGCGGGAGATCATGTGATCGACGTGTGCGCCGCACCCGGCGGGAAGGCGCTGCACACAGCGGAGAAGCTTTCTGTGGCGGAAAAGAATGCGGCAGGGCAAATTTCGGAGGATGAAGAACCGGCGGCAGAGCCGGGGATGCGTGCGGCCGGACGCGGGCATGTGGAAGCAAGAGACCTGACAGAATATAAGACCGGGCTCATCCGCGAGAATATGGAACGTTCCGGGCTGGACAATATTTCCGCGGCATGCAGGGATGCTTCTGTCCCGGATGAAAAGGCGGCCGGCACTGCGGATATTGTGATCGCTGACCTGCCATGTTCGGGGCTGGGCGTGCTGGGGAAAAAGACAGACCTGAAATACAAGGCGTCGCCGGAAGGAATCGAGAGTCTTGTCGGGCTTCAGCGGAAGATCTTAAGCTGTGTAAAGGATTTCGTGAAACCGGGCGGCGTGCTCCTGTACAGTACATGTACCGTGAATCCGGCGGAAAATATCGAGAATGTACACTGGTTTTTGAAAGAGTACCCGGAATTTCATCTGGATGACATCAGAGAAAAGCTCTGTCCGGAATTGAGAGACAGCGTAGAGGAAAAGGGCTGCATCCAGCTTCTTCCGGGCATACATAAGAGCGACGGCTTTTTCATTGCCCGATTGAAGAGAAAACCGGATTGAGAGGAAAACTCCGGCAGTTAAGATAAGGCATGTGAAAAGACATGGACAAGTATATA
>DXCD01000039.1 GCA_019116185.1 Candidatus Mediterraneibacter stercorigallinarum | reverse complement strand
AATAAGCAGGAACATGGGATTGAAACGGAGACGGAGGGATTCGAACCCTCGTGCCCCGGAGGGCAAACGCATTTCGAGTGCGCCCCGTTATGACCACTTCGATACGTCTCCTGATCTGCTGCCACTCACATTCTCTACATAAACACAGCTTTTATATTATAGCAGAGCTGTGTATAAAAAGAAAGACCCAAATCTGAATTTGATCATACTTTTTGCTGATGCGGGCTTAAGATTTCTTCCGCACATATCCCCGCAGCTTAATCTTCTCTCCATCTGTCCAGACAGTGAGAGCGCCGTTCTCCCGGGTAGAATACACGGTGCATCCGCTTTCCCTCAGCCGCTCCAGAGTTTCTTTATGAGGATGGCCATACCGATTATCCTTACCTGCTGAGATCAGGGCAACTGCCGGTTTAGCCGCCTCAAGAAATTCTTTTGTGGTAGAGCCGCGAGATCCGTGATGCGCTGCCTTGAGCACGTCGCATCGCGGGAGCGTCCCCTCTTTATAAAGAAATTCTTCCCCCTCTCCTTCCGTATCACCGGTGAGAAGCATGCTAAAATCCCCATATGAAAGCTCCAGGACAAGCGATGCCTCATTTCCGGATCCAAAATTTCTCTCCTCCCCGGGACCCAGACACTTTAATTCTGTCTTTCCGTCTTCTTCCGTGATCTTATCTCCTGTCCGCATGACTGCCGTCCTTGTTCCGTTTTCATTCGCTGTCTTTGCCAGATCCAGCAGTTTCTCATCATGGTATTCCTCCGGAGGCAGCACAAGGTTTCTGATGCGGATGCCCAGATCCTGATTTTCAAGAAGTTCCTTGATCCCGCTTATATGGTCCTCGTCACCGTGAGTGGCAAATACATAATCCAGAGTATCCGCCGCGTTTGCCAAAAGATACGGTTCAATCCTGTATATCCCCGCCGAAGACACGTCACTGCTCCCCCCGTCTACAAGATAATTTCCCTGAACCCCTCTGATATAAATAGAATCTCCCTGTCCTACATCAAGCACTGCTGCCCGTATCCCGTCTTCACATTTGTATCCCAGACGGCAGGCAGACGCCATTACGACAGCATACGCCATGAGCGCACAGCCCGGAAATCGGAGTGCAGACCCGCTTTTTTCTTCTGCCCTTCTCTGCCGCAGAAAATAGAACACCCCGCAGAGTGCGCCCAATACTGCATAATATGCGGTCAGCCAGACAATGCCCGGTTTTCCTGTTACAAATCGGCTTCCCGGAAGTGCGCCGGCAGCAGCGCACAGCACGTCATAAAGCCAGAGCACTGCCCCGCTCACCCCAAGCACCGCGCCGCCGATCCCGTCGGACAGAAGTGTCAGCGCAGACCCGATAATACCAGCTGCCATCGCCACAGGCATAATAGGGATCACAAGAAGATTTAATATTACAGAATAAGGAGGAAGCTCAAAATAGAAATACAGCATCGGACCAAGAAGCAGGATATTCACCGCCAGACTGGAGGAAAAGCTTCCTGTCAGCCGGAGAACCGCAGCGGCCAGCTTCCTTTTTCTGCAGCGCTTTCCTTTTCCCGGCCGCTTTTCCTTATGCTCTGCTGCCACTGTTTCCAGCGTCTCTGAGCGGAACATTTCCGTAAACACCGGGCTGAGCAGGACCATTCCAAGAATTGCCCCAAAGGAAAGAATGAATCCCGCGTCTGTCACATATAAAGGCTGGCGGGCACAGAGTATCGCTGCTGCAACAGCCAGACTGGTTGCCAGATCATAATCCCTCCCCGTCATATCCGCCCCGACTCTTATGAGAAACATGATGAGGGCTCTTAAGCTGGACACTCCGGCGCCGATCATCAATGTATAAAGAACAAGAACTGCCCCTCCTGCGATACCGGCAGGGATAAAACCAAGTCCGATCCTCCTGAGCAGACCGTAGATTCCCATTCCGATAAAGGACATATGGAGCCCGGAAATAGCAAGAAGATGTCCGATCCCATTTTTCTGATACATCTTCTTCATCTCTGGATCCAGCCCGGTTTTATCTCCGAGAAGAACCGCGCTCATCGTCCCGCCGTAATAATCTCCCAGATGTTTCGTCAAAATCTCTTTCCATGCGCTGCGGACCTCGGAAAGGAACTGCGCCGTACGGTCTGTATCCTGAGAGATCACATCCAGTTTGTCTGCCCACACAAGGACATGGATCCCCTGTCTGGCATAGTAAGAGCGCTGATCAAAATTTCCCGGATTGCGCGCGCCATCAAAAACAGCGGCTTCTCCACAGACCCGGATCCTGTTTCCGATACAAATTCTTTCTTTGCTTTTGTCTGTCTGCTCCGGTCTGACATAGACCATGATCATTGGTTCCTGAATTTTCTGACTTGAAACAGATACAGCATTGTCCTCTGCATAGACTGCTGTCACTTTTGATTTTTCTTCAATCTTAACTACAGTGCCTTCCAGAGTGATACCAGACGGAGCCAAGCTGTCCAGGAGCGTTTTTTCCAGCGCGGAAGCCTCTGCTCCCGCGCCGAACAACCATACCCTTATTGCCTGCACCGCCACAAAAAGGACGCACACCATACAAAGCGGCCGCTTTCTCATCATTATTTTTATTTTTCGGCTGCGACCAATTCTTCTTTCGCCTCAAGAGGCTGAGACAGATCCACTGTCTCCATATATTTTGCATCAGTTTCCCCATTGATCGTGATCTGTACCTGCTGTGCCTCTGTTCCCTCAACCAGAGAATTCACGATCGAATACACTGTCACTTCCGGCAGCACGTCATAAGCCCCTGTAAGAAACGTACTGTCAAAATTCACGTAACAGATCCCATCCTTGATCGTCACGCTCAAAAGGTTTGCATCCGGGTTAATCGTCGGATAAGCACCACTCCCGGACGGTCCCTGCATCAGTTTCTCTACGATCAGCTTTTCCCGGGATACATTGCTGCTGTACCGCACATCTACTTCCCGGGGGACAAGGCTGTCGCCTTCTTTATCTGCAAAATACAGCGTCAGTGTATCAGTCTGATAAGCCGTGGGAGACGAACCCGTATTTTCCACAAAATCGTCCTCATTCATCAGTCCTACAGGAAATCCTGTACTGTCTTTCAGCATTTCCCCGTCCACAGTAAACGAGACTGCATTGATCCCGTCGATCAGGACCAAAGACTGGACAACAGCCGCCCTCACCAGCTTTTCCTCCAGGGCGCCCATTTCCAGATATGCGCTGTTAAAATCTACATCAAGAATACTCCCTCTGAGCCGGCATCCCTGGACTTTCACTTCCTTCGGAATAGGAGCCGTATACTCAATCTCTTCCGCCGGTTCTTTCAGTTCTTCAAGCACTGCCCTGGCAGCCTCTTCCGCATTCCCTTCCGGGAAGTCATAAGAGATCTTGGTGAGTCCTGTCCTGTCTTCGTTCAGACAGTAAATAAACGGATCCTCTTTTCCCACATCTGTACGCTTCCCGCAAGAGGCAAGCATCACGGACAGACAGAGACATCCGGCTAAAAGCATGATTTTTCTTTTCATCTCTTTCCCTCCTATGCCGCCACATAGATCAGAGGGATACGGACTGTGAAAGTCGTACCTTCTCCCTCATTGCTGTATACTTTGATAGAACCCCGGTGTACGAGCACTGCATTCCTTGCGATGGCAAGTCCGAGACCTGTCCCGCCGATCTCCCGGGAATGCGACTTATCCACACGGTAAAATCTTTCAAAGATGTGAGCCTGGTCCTGCTCCGGTATGCCGATCCCGGAATCCTCCACTTTCACATAAAAATACTTATGATCCGCATTCAGGGAGACATGGACCCATCCGTTTTCGCGGTTATATTTGATCGCATTTTCTACGAGATTCGATACGGCAAGCGTAAATTTCGTTTCATCAATCTCTGCATTCACCGGCCGGAAACTCTCCATGACCATCTCAACATTTTTCTTTTCCGCGATCGGCTTTAACCGTTTCAGTATCTGTTCCAGAAGATCATTGATATTCATAGTCTGAATGTTCATAGTCTGTCCCGACCTGTCCATCTTCACAAGCGAGAGCAGATCTGTGATGATCTGATTCTCCCGGTCGATCTCTTTCGCAATATCCTGCATAAATTCCTGGTACATCTCCACTGGCACATTGTCCTGCTCCAGGAGGGAGTCCGCCAGGACCTTCATAGAAGTCATAGGCGTCTTCAGCTCATGGGACACGTTTGATACAAATTCTTCTCTGGACTCGTCCAGCATCTTAAGCCTTCCGAGCATCTTATTAAATGCCTCGCTTAACTGCCTTGTCTCTGTAAATGTATCAACATGAAGCACATCGTCACTGTACCCTTCTGTCACGTTTTCGATCGCTCCGGTAATCTTGTGGATCGGGCGTACCATACGGTCTGCCAGGAATACACTAAACATGGCAAGAAGTATCATGGCGATCCCGATGATCACTCCTCCGTGAGTGTACAGCACCTGCTTCGTTGTCTCGATATTATCCGTAGAAACACTGGCAAGCATCACGCCGAGAACTTTGTCACCCCCGCTCTCCACAATGGGCGAGGTCACTTCGATATAATGGTTTGTCCTGTCATAAAAGTTCGTACGCTCGCCTTTCATACAGCGGACTACATTTTCAGACACATCTGTCTTGCCTTCATCCAGGCTGTATGTATCCTTGATCACCCTGAGGTCTTCATCGATGACCATCACCCGCCCATTATAAATATTGGTGAGCTGAACAAGGCTGGTGTTGATGACTTCTGAGGATGTATCTGACAGATACCCGTAATTATTCAACTGGTTGCACAGTATGGTGCACTGATTCTGGATTTCCGCGGTCCTGAGTTCTACCGCGCGCGACTCATAGAATTTCGCGATCCCGAAAAGAGCCGCCACGCATGGCAGGAACCCTGCCAGCATGGCGAACAGTATAAATCGGAACCGCATATTTTTAAAGATCTTGTCTCTGAATCTGAACTGACGTTTAACCCTGGAAATAATAACCCACTCCCCACTTTGTATGTACATATTTCGGTTCG
>DXCD01000038.1 GCA_019116185.1 Candidatus Mediterraneibacter stercorigallinarum | reverse complement strand
AGCGTTCTGGATGGCGTCCGCATCTGCAAAGAAAACGGGATCGAAGCGATCCTTGCGGTCGGAGGCGGCAGCGTGCTTGACTGCTCCAAGGCAATCGCCGCAGGCGCGAAATACGACGGCGATCCGTGGGATCTGATCTCATATAAAGTGATGGCAAAGGACGCCCTGCCCATCGTGGATATTCTGACACTGGCAGCGACCGGAAGCGAATATGACTGCGGCGGCGTGATTTCCAGGACAGAAACCAATGATAAGATCGGCTATATGGATCCCCATCTGTTCCCTGTCTGCTCGATCCTTGATCCTACCTATACATTTACCGTGTCGAAAAAGCAGACGGCAGCCGGCTGCGCGGATGCAATGAACCATGTAATGGAACAGTATTTCGCTGAAGACACGACTCTGCTGAACGACGGTTTCTGCGAGGCAGAGCTGAAGAGCCTGATGGAAAATACAAAGATCGCTCTGGAGAATCCGGAAGATTACCGCGCGAGAGCTGAGCTGATGCTCTGCTGCACATACGGCTGTAATGGAATCCTGTCTCTCGGGAACAGCCCTTCCGGCTGGCCCTGCCATGGCATGGAGCACGCACTCAGCGCTTACTATGATATTACACACGGCGAGGGACTTGCGATCCTCACTCCGAGATGGATGAAGCACATCCTGAGTGACAGAACCGTGGACCGCTTTGTGAAATACGGAGTCAATGTGTTCGGGATCGATAAAAGCCTGGATAAATATGAGATCGCGGACAAGGCGATCGAAGAGACCTATAAGTTCTTTGAATCCATCGGCATTCCCATGCATTTGAAAGAGGTGGGCATCGATGAGAGCCGGATCGAAGAAATGGCGCATCACATCGCAGTGAACGAAGGCCTGGAGAACGCATACGTGCCTCTGACGGAAAAAGATATTGTTGAGATCCTCACTGCTTCTTTATAATTGTATATCTGACTGTTTTGTTCATATTAAATCAGCCGGTCCACAGTTTATGCTGGACCGGCTGACTGCATCTTCGGACAGCAGAGATTCTCTTCGGACGGCAGAGATTCATGGTTTAAATTTCGACGATCCGGGTTGCTGTCTTCTCCCGGAATGCCCGGTCATGCTCCACGAAAAGCATTGTGGGGCAGGCGGACAGAAGGAGTTCTTCCAGCTGGATACGGGAAAAGATGTCAATAAAATTCAGCGGTTCATCCCAAAGGAAGAGATGGGCAGGCTCGCACAGGGAGGACGCCAGAAGCACTTTCTTTTTCTGCCCTTCGCTGTAATCCTCGATCCTCTTTTCGAACTGGACTCTTTCCAGTCCCAGTTTCTTCAGGACGGTCCGGAAAAGAGCGTCATCCAGCCCGCGGCGTTCGGCGAAGGATGCGAGGCCTCCTTTCAGCCAAGAGGTGTCCTGGGAGATATAAGAGATCTTAAGCCCGCCCGCAATGTATACTTCCCCTGTGTGGGGGATGTCCTCTCCTAAAATAAGCTTGATCAGGCTGGACTTTCCGCAGCCGTTTTTCCCTGACAGAGCAATGCGCTCGCCTTTTGAGATTTCAAGATTGAAATTCGTGAGCAGAGGAGAGCCTTGACCGGAGTGTTCCGCATGCCCGTAATCGATAGTGACATCCCTCAGGGAAACGAGCCTGCGGCTGTGATGTTCCAGCACATTGATCTTCAGGCTGTCCAGAGTCTCTACGTCTTTGAGGAGTCCTTCTTTTTCCCGGATGGCATTTTCTTTCCTGTGCTCCAGCGTCTTTGCGCGTTTCATCATTTTTGCTGCCTGATGGCCGATGTGTCCCCGGTCCGGTTTCAGACCCGCCACGCGTGAACCGATCTTTGAGCTCTCGACCTTGTCTGACCAGCGCGCGGTCTGCCGGGCTGCTTCTTTTAATTTATAAATGTCTTTTTTCAGGTTCTCATTCTGTTTCAGTTCCAGATGATCTCTTGCGGTTTTGTCCGCATACCATGAAGAAAAGTTCCCCCTGCGCACTTCAATGGACTGCCGGTTCAGTACGAGGACATGATCCACGCACCGGTCGATAAAATCCCGGTCATGGGACACAAGGATGAAGCCTTTTTTGCGCGCCAGGTAGTCTGCCACCTTCTCTCGTGCACGGACGTCCAGATGGTTGGTCGGCTCGTCGATCAGGAGAAAGGCGTGCTCCTTCAGAAAGAGCGCGGCCAGGAGTGATTTCGTCTGTTCGCCGAAACTCAAGGTCCGGAACGGACGGTACAGGATCTCCGGGTCTGTGTCCAACAGGTTCAGCTCCCGGATCAGCTCCCACTGCTCCATGACAGGATTGAGCTCCTCAAGGACCTCATAAGTCATCAGGGAAGGATCTTTCACAGCAAACGGGAAATATTCAAAATCCACGGATGCCGTGATGGTTCCGCTGTATTCATATTCGTGCATGAGCAGCTTTAGAAACGTGGTCTTTCCCTTGCCGTTCCTCCCGATGAATCCCAGCTTCCAGTCCGTGTCGATCTGAAAGGTGACGTTTTCGAAGACAGGATCAAAGCTGCCTTCATAAGTGAAACTTAATTGATTGATCTGTATGAGTGACATAAGTATCTACCTCCTTATGGACAGGGTGTTTTCCCTCTGCGCGGACGGAAGAACAGCCTCCCTTATGCAGGAGGATAAGCGGACGGAAGAGCAGTCTCCGCCATGCGCGGGGATAAAAAGAGACCGCGGGAAAGTGATTTCCGCGGTCCTTATGTCTCATACAATATATTCGCTCCCCGAAAGTACCGGGAAGACTGTGCCCGCCCAGTCCCAAAAGCGGACAGCGCTTTGTGCTGTATGGATCAAAAAGATGAAAATACTTTCCTGCGCGTGCATGACAAAACAAACAGCCCGGATAAAAGGCGTTTTCCGTATAAAAATGAATACGTTATGATTTGTCATGCGGTTCTGCTTATCAGCAGGAAGTAATAATCATCTTTTCAGCTCCAATCTTGCGGGAGGCGTCTGCGCGCTCCCTTATTCTGCGAAAAGGATAGCAGAAGGGATGGAAAATGTCAACAAGAGAACGGCATTTCTGTATTGAAATCTGGATTTGTCGGGGAGACGGCCGATGGAGATAACGTCCGAAAACCGTAGTTGATTTTAAGACGTATTCGTAGCGGACCGGGGTGTGGTTCCGGTTCCGCTCCACGATTTGAGAAAAACTACAAAGGAAGGAAACAAGGCTAAAAGCAATTGCCACGCGGACGATTCGTCTGCGCCTCAGGCATC
>DXCD01000037.1 GCA_019116185.1 Candidatus Mediterraneibacter stercorigallinarum | reverse complement strand
CAGACAATCCCTCTGCCAATTTCAACGCATAGTTCCGATTTTTAAGTTTTACTAAGCCTCATTCCGAAGTCGCCTCAGTCAGCCGTACACACGATCTGAAAGGTTTTCGAAAAGGCGCTTCGCTGTTTTCTAATTTACTCAAGTCGGAAGGAGTCCCGGCAAATGCAGGGGTTCGAAAGGAGGACGCAAGGGGAACTCTATTGGGAAAAGCGTGCTTTGCGCCCCGGAAATTTTAGGAAATTCTATAGAGCAAAGTTCTGGTCGGATTGAAGTTTTTATTTGCCGACAACGTTCCCCTTTTGTTCCGCTTTTAGAATCCTGGATTTGTTTGCGGGGGACTGCCGATCGGATGAAAGCAGAAAACCGCAGCCCTATTTCAAGAGCCTTTCGTGGCGGGCGGAGCCGGACCACACCCCCGCCCGCCACGAATACGCCTTAAAATAACCTACGGTTTTCGGACGTTTTATTTACCGGCCGTCTCCCCGACAAATCCAAATTTAGTTAAACCCGATGAGTCTCCGCGCCACGCTGTACGCGAGCGAGGACACCTTCCTGCCGGAGCGTCCGGGCAGGTTCATGGTCTGGCCGAGGATGCCGTGGCGGATCTTCATATAAGTCTTGTAGTCTTTTTTCTTGAGGTAATCCCAGAGCTCTTTTTTCTTTATAAGGTTTTCCTGCTTTTTGGAGCGGATGCACAGGATGGAGGAGACCGTCATCATGATGGCAAGGTAATTGACCATGTATTTCCTCAGCTTTTTGCTGGTGACCAGGCGCAGCTCATACATAGCGATCATTGTCTTGGTGACAAAGAGCTGCTGGTCGATCCTGCTGATCATGACTTTCTCATTGACGGACTGATCCTCGCGCCCGATGAAGTATCTGTAAAAATCTACGTTCAGGTAGTAGAGCGTGCGCACATGGGGCAGCGGATAATACACATAGATGTTATCCACGTAGAAGGTGTGCTTGGGCAGTTTAAGCTGGCACAGCTTCAGCATTTCCGTGCGGTAGATAACGGAGTGCATGAGAATGTACTGATCCAGACGGAAGCGCCCGATATCATCCCAGCGGAAAA
The DNA here is from genome assembly GCA_019116185.1 of Candidatus Mediterraneibacter stercorigallinarum. Lineage (GTDB taxonomy): Bacteria > Bacillota > Clostridia > Lachnospirales > Lachnospiraceae > Mediterraneibacter > Mediterraneibacter stercorigallinarum. Next base: position 10,629 of record DXCD01000037.1, on the reverse strand, counting down.
TCTGGTTCTCCGGGAGCACGTTATCGTATCGGATGACTTTTTTCTTTGTCATGCCCACCTTTTCGTATACATAATTGGAAATTACCATATCTACTTGAGCGTCCGCGTCAACAAAGCCTTTGACAGCGTCAAGGATTTTGTGGAGAGAATCCTCATCCACCCAGTCGTCGCTGTCCACTACTTTAAAATATTTGCCGGCAGCGTGCTCGAGGCCGCAGTTGACCGCGTCACCATGCCCTCCGTTTTCTTTCTTTACGGCTTTGACGATGGTGGGATATTTTTCCTGATAACGCTCCGCAATCTCCTGGGTTTTATCTTTGGAGCCGTCATTGACCACGATAATCTCCACGTCTTCGCCGCCGGGCAGTATGGAGTTGATCGCCTTTTCCATGTAAGCTTCTGAATTATAACAAGGAATAGCAAATGAAATATATTTCATAAATTTTCCTCCTTAGGATTCTTTTATGATTGTTTATAGTATACCATTCTTTCTTATATATTGTAAAATTTTATTTTTTCGGATATAGTAGATATGCTGAACATCGGGAAAGCCTTTATGGCGTGATTATTTTCGATTATTTTCAAGGAGGAAACGAATGAAGAAAAATGTGATCGTAGGACAGTCCGGCGGACCTACCGCCGTCATCAATGCCAGCCTGTACGGAGTAGTGTATGAGGCTCTGAACAGGGAGGATTCTTTTGGTACAGTCTATGGGATGGTCAATGGGATCGAGGGCTTTTTAAATGGGCAGGTCATGGATATGGAGCCTTTGGAGAAATCCGGAGAGCTGGAGCTGGTGAAGACAACGCCGGGCTCATATCTGGGGTCATGCAGATATAAGCTGCCGGAAGATCTGGAAGATGAAGTGTATCCGAAGCTGTTTGACAGATTTGCGGAATACGGGATCGGATATTTCTTTTATATCGGGGGAAATGATTCCATGGATACAGTGAGCAAGCTGTCACGTTATGCAGAGAAGATCCGGAGCGATATCCGTTTTGTGGGGATTCCGAAGACGATTGACAATGACCTTGTAAATACAGACCATACTCCGGGCTTCGGGAGCGCGGCAAAATACGTGGCATCCACGGTGCGTGAGATTGCGGTGGACGCGTCTGTATATGATAATAAGAAATCCGTCACAATCGTGGAGATCATGGGACGCCATGCCGGATGGCTCACCGCTGCAAGCGCGCTGGCGCGCAGATATGAAGGGGACAATCCGGTGCTCGTCTACCTTCCGGAGACTGCGTTTGACACAGAACAGTTTATCCGCGATGTAGAGCAGGCTCTTGAGACGACTCCCAATGTGATCGTCTGCATTTCCGAGGGGATCAATGACGGAAACGGGACATTTATCTGCGAGCTTGCAAGCGATGTGGGTGTAGATACATTTGGTCACAAGATGCTTACCGGCTCGGGAAAATATCTGGAGAACCTGGTTAAAGGCCGGCTCGGCGTGAAGGTCCGTTCCATTGAGCTGAACGTGTGCCAGAGATGTTCCTCAGCCATGCTTTCGGGAACCGACCAGAAAGAAGCCATTGCATCCGGTGCATATGGCGTAAAGTGTGCCCTTGAGGGCGAGACAGGAAAGATGGTTGCCTTCCGCCGCGTGCCGGGAGAGGATTACCGGCTGGATTATGTGACAGAGGATGTCAATCTGATCTGTAATCAGGAAAAGGGCGTACCTCTGGAGTGGATCACAAAGAACGGTTCTGATGTGGGAGAGGAATTTATCAAGTATGCCCTCCCCCTGATCCAGGGAGAGGTGAAGGTGCCCTTAAAAGACGGACTGCCCCTCTTTGCATACAGAAAATAAAGAACCGGGGCAGCCTGAGAAGCCGCGGAGACGGAATGGACGGATACAGCCGGGCTGTCAGCACAGCTGTGTAGAGCAGGGCTTTCCCTCTGCCATTTCCAGAAGACCGCACACGCCCCGGCGCACCATGCTCTTTACGGCGCTGTCCGTGTAGAATGCCATGTGCTGCGTGTGTATGACATTTTTAAACTGCCGCAGATATGCCATATCCCGGTTGGAGAGGATATCGGTCCGCAGATCTTTGTGGACGATATCCTCTTCGTATTCCATGCAGTCGAGGCCAAGAGCGCCGATGTGTTCGGACTCAATGCCCGCGGTCAGAGCTTTAATGTCCGTGAGAGCGCCTCTTGTACAATTGATAAGCACAACGCCTTTTTTCATCATGGAAATGGTATCCGCATTGACCATGTGGTACGTCTCTTTCAGGAGAGGGACGTGGAGGGTGATCACATCGGACTCTCTGTATAATGTTTCCAGCGGGACGTAGTGAGCGTATTTTTTCACGTCTTCATTTTCGGAGCTGTCATAAGCAAGGATACTGCAGCCGAAACCGGACAGCTCACGGATAACTGTGCCTCCGATCTGTCCTGTCCCGATGACGCCGACGGTAAGGTCTTTCAGCTCTTTTCCCATCAGCCCGGTCAGGGAGAAATCATTTACCTGCGTGCGCCACAGCGCCTGCTTGTAATTGCGCAGGCAGAGCAGGATCATCATGAGCGTGTAATCTGCAACTCCGTGCGGATCATAACGGGCATTGCATACGTGCAGGCCGATCTGCCCCGCATAGTCCACGTCAATGTGATTGTACCCGATGGTGCGGGTGGAAAGGCCGATTACGCCCTGCTTTTTCATCAGATCCAGTTCCGGCCTGCGGTAATTGTACATACCGAGGATGCTGACGCCGGAGTCTTTTTCCAGTATCTGTATATGATCCATGGTCAGCGCCTCCGGATGGAGTTCAAGTTCAATGTCCGGCATGGCTGAAAGCTCTTCAAAATATTCTCTTTCATCTTCTCTTACTTCAAATGCATAAATCTTCATGTCAAATCTCCGTTTCTGTTTATCAGGGACCGGATCAGACGGGGATGCCCGAGTGTCCCAGCCCTGTCTTCCAAGAAGTATAAAAGGAATAAAAAAGCCTGTCAATGCGGCGCTTTGACGCGGCGAACCGCAGCGCTTTAAACTTCTGCCTGCTAAAATAACTTTCCGCTGCATAAAATAAACCATCCCCTGTTATAAGCCTTTCAGGCGGGACGGGAATTATTGCAGAAAGGAGAAGATGATGAGCCAGAAAATAGAAAATATCCTCAATCTGGCGCTGGATGCGACTCCGGAGGAGAGAGAGAGGTCCGAGGAACTGGAGATCGGTTATGATACGGTGTCAAGAGAGTGGGAGCTGATTGTTAAATATTCCGGCACGCTGGAGGCTGTAAGAAAGATTGCAGTCTCTGTGACAGAGCTTATGAACGGATATGCAGTGGTCGTGATCAAGGAGGAGCGCATCGAAGAACTGGCAGGGATTACGGAGATTGAGTTTGTAGAAAAGCCTAAGAGCCTGTACTTTGAGGCGGAAGCAGGCCGTCAGGCATCGTGTATAGATACGGCGCAGTTCCCGCCATATTCTTTGAGGGGAAGAGGGACGCTGGTTGGGATCGTAGACAGCGGGATCGATTATGCGAACCCGGCGTTCCGCAATGAAGACGGCACGACACGCATCGCGTCCTTGTGGGATCAGACGATAGCGGGCGTTCCCCCGGAAGGATATACGATGGGGACGGAATACACAAGAGAAGAGATCAACGCGGCATTGGCAGAGGCAGACGAAAGCCGGCGGTTCCGGATCGTTCCCAGCCGTGATATAAGCGGGCACGGAACCGCTGTGGCAGGCATTGCCGCAGGAAACGGGGCGGGAAGCCGGGGACAGCGGTTCCGGGGGGCAGCGCCCGAGGCAGAATTGATCGTGGTCAAGATGGGCATACCGCGGACAGAGGGATTTCCGCGGACAACGGAACTGATGACGGGAGTGGACTATATTATCCGAAAAGCGCTGGATATGAGGAAGCCTGTGGCAGTTAACATCAGTTTCGGCAACACGTACGGTTCCCATGACGGGACTTCCCTTGTGGAGAGGTTTTTAAATGACATTTCTGATACCTGGAAAAATGTAATCTGCGTGGGAAGCGGAAATGAGGGCAGCACTGCCGGACATGCGGCAGGCAGGGTGTCAGATGAAGAGGAAAAAGCAGTAGAATTGGCAGTTCAGGAGATGGAACCCGCGCTCAACGTCCAGATATGGAAATCATATGTTGACGAGATAGACATTTCTGTTGTCAGTCCGTCAGGGAACCGTGTCGGGCCATTTCGGGAGATATTGGGACCGCAGAGGTTTGTCCTGGGAGGAACAGAGCTTCTGATCTACTATGGGGAACCAAAGCCGTACAGTGTAAAACAGGAGATCTACTTGTCGTTTATCCCAACGCAGTCTTATATAAACAGCGGAGTGTGGCAGATTGTCCTTACACCCAGGCGGATCGTGGACGGCAGCTATCAGATGTGGCTTCCGATGCAGGCGGCTCTGCATGTGGGGACGGCATTCCTCCTGCCAAGCAGTTCGACCACGCTTACCATCCCTTCTACAGCGTCCCTTGTGATCACAGTGGCAGCGTATGATGCACGCACATTTTCCTATGCGGATTTCTCCGGAAGAGGTCCGGCTTCAGCCTATGAGGGGAGCGGCGTGCAGAAGCCGGATCTTGCCGCTCCGGGAGTGAGAGTGACCGCGCCGGCTCCGGGAGGAAGCTATCGGGAATTCAGCGGCACATCGTTTGCCACGCCATTTGTCACGGGCAGCGCGGCGCTTTTGATGGAGTGGGGGATCATCCTTGGAAATGATCCTTATCTCTACGGAGAGAAGGTGAAAGCGTATTTGAGAAGAGGAGCAAAGGAGCTGCCGGGATATGACAAATGGCCTAACGCGCAGCTGGGATACGGCGCGCTGTGCGTGAGGGACAGCCTGCCGCAGGGAACTGAGCCAAATTGAAAGTAAACAGGAAAAACCGGAACGATTTCTTGAGGCGCAGGGCCCGGGGAGAAGAATTAAAAAAATAAAGTATGGGAGATATGCGATACCGGTCTTTGGGATTTTGCAGAGGCCGGTATTTTTATGCGCGGAGAAACAAAAGATAATTATATACCAGATTATTATTATCTGTGATAAAATGGTTGAGAAAAGCCGAAAGGAAATCGTTAAAGGGAAAGCAGGACATAATATGAGATCACTTCTTATTTATCTGAAGGATTATAAAAAAGAAACCATACTGGCGCCTCTTTTTAAAATGCTCGAGGCGTCTTTTGAACTTTTGGTGCCTCTTGTCATGGCAGCGGTCATTGACGTGGGGATCGCCGGGCAGGACAGGCCTTACATCATAAAAATGTGCCTTGTGCTTATTGCACTTGGAATCATCGGACTGGTCTGCTCCATTACGGCGCAGTATTTTTCTGCGAAGGCGGCGGCAGGATTTGGTACAGGGGTCCGGCATGCGCTGTTTGAGCATATCCAGAGATTTACATTTACAGAGATGGACACCATCGGGTCTTCCACGCTGATCACCCGGATGACCAGCGATGTCAACCAGGCGCAGTCAGGGGTGAATCTTGTGCTTCGTCTGTTCCTGCGCTCCCCTTTCATTGTGTTCGGAGCGATGATAATGGCGTTTACAGTGGATGTGAAGGCGGCGCTGATCTTTGTGGTTGTAATCCCGCTTCTGTCAGTTATCGTGTTTGGGATCATGCTTATCACCATGCCTCTTTATAAGAAGGTACAGTCGAATCTGGACAGCGTGCTTCTGGTGTCAAGGGAGAATCTTGCGGGCGCGCGTGTCATCCGTGCCTTCAATAAGGAAGCAGATGAGAGGGAAAAGTTTGAGAGGGCGAATCAGGCGCTGACCGATGCCCAGAAATTCGTGGGAAGGATCTCCGGGATGATGAACCCTCTGACCTATATTATTGTGAATGGAGGAATCATAGCCCTGATCTATGCAGGGGCGCTGCGCGTACAGGCGGGCGACCTGACTCAGGGACAAGTGGTGGCATTGATCAATTATATGTCACAGATTCTCGTAGAACTGGTGAAGCTGGCGAATCTGATTATCACAGTGACAAAGGCTGCCGCATGCGGCAGACGCATTGAGAGCGTGCTCAAGACTGCGCCGGAGATGGAGAACGGGAAAAAGAAATGGGAGGAAGCCGCCTGCCCGTGGACAGAAGCTTCCGGCGAGGAAGCCGATTATGGCTCTGTACCTGCAGTAGAGTTTTCCCATGTGTCATTGACCTATAAAGGAGCGGGGGCAGAGGCGCTGACAGATCTTTCGTTCCGCGTGGGGCGGGGGCGGACTGTGGGCATCATCGGCGGGACGGGATCCGGAAAATCCTCCCTGGTCAGCCTGATCCCGCGGTTTTATGACGCCACACGGGGAGAGGTGAAGATCTTCGGGAAAAATATAAAAGACTACGATGTGGAAAGTCTCAGGAGCCGCATTGGAGTCGTGTTTCAGAAGGCGGTACTTTTTAAAGGCACGATTGAGGAAAATCTTCGTTGGGGGAATGCGGATGCTGCTGAAGAGGAACTGGAGGAAGCTCTTGCAGTCTCCCAGGCAAAAGAATTCGTAGATGCCAAGCCCGGAAGGCTGGAATTCCAGATCGAGCAGGGCGGCAGGAACCTGTCCGGAGGTCAGAAGCAGAGGCTGACCATTGCCAGAGCGCTGGTCAGAAAGCCGGAAATTCTGATTCTCGATGACAGCGCGTCAGCCCTTGATTATGCTACGGATGCGGCGCTTCGGAGCGCAATCCGGGAAATGAGCGGGGATCTCACGGTATTTATAGTCTCACAGCGGGCAGCGTCCATCCAGTATGCGGATCAAATTATCGTGCTGGAGGACGGGAAGATGGCGGGATTAGGGACTCATGCGGAGCTTCTCGAGACATGTCCTGCATACCAGGAAATCTATTATTCCCAGTTCCCGAAGGAGGTGGCATCCAATGGCTGAACAGATGGCAGGCCGGAAAACAAAAAGTCAGTCAGAAACGCTGAAAAAAGTATTCCGATTTCTTGGTAAATACAGGATCTTTGTGGTGCTTTCGATCCTGCTGGCAGCGGTTTCCGTGGCACTGACTCTATATATCCCGAAGCTTACCGGATACGCGGTCGACTATATTATCGGTCCCGGGCAGGTGAATCTGCCGGGAGCGGTCCGGGTCATGATCCGGATCGGGATCTGCACCCTGATCACCGCGCTTGCGCAGTGGCTGATGAATGTGTGCAACAATAAGATGACTTACCAGGTCGTACAGGACATACGAAATGAGGCGTTTCGGAAGATTCAGGTGCTTCCGCTCAAATACATTGACAGGCATCCTTACGGAGAAGTGGTGAGCCGGGTTATCGCGGATGTGGATCAGTTCGCAGATGGCCTTCTCATGGGATTTACGCAGCTTTTTACAGGAATCGCCACGATTATAGGCACGTTCGGATTCATGCTGTCTGTCAATGTGAAGATCACATTTGTTGTCGTGCTGATCACGCCGGTGTCTTTCTTTGTGGCAAATTTTATCGCAAAGAGGACATTTGCCATGTTCCGGCAGCAGTCTGAGATCCGCGGCGAACAGACCGGGATGATCGATGAGATGATCGGAAACCAGAAGGTGGTACAGGCATTTGGACAAGGGAAAAAGGTCACAGAAGAGTTTGACAAGGTCAATGAGAAATTGGGCAAAGCTTACTTACGGGCAACGTTTTTCTCATCCATCACGAATCCTGCCACCCGGTTTGTAAACAGCCTGGTATATACCGGAGTAGGAATCACCGGGGCGTTCGCGGTGGTGAACGGCTCGCTCAGCGTGGGGCAGCTCTCAAGCTTTTTGAGCTATGCAAACCAGTATACCAAGCCCTTTAACGAGATCTCCGGCGTGGTGACGGAATTTCAGAATGCAGTGGCGTGCGCCCAGAGAATTTTTGACCTGATCGAAGAAGAACCCCAGAAGCCGGAAGCTCCGGATGCGGTGGAACTCAAAGATGTCAAAGGGAATGTGAAGGTGCAGGACGTGGCATTTTCTTACGTTTCGGGACAGAAACTGATCCGGGACTTTAATCTGGAGGTGAAGCCGGGACAGAGAATTGCCATTGTGGGCCCCACAGGCTGCGGGAAAACGACATTGATCAACCTGCTCATGCGTTTCTATGATGTGGATGCGGGAAGCATCAAGGTAGAAGGCGTTGATATCCGGGACATGACGCGCAGAAGTCTCCGCGCCGGATATGGCATGGTGCTCCAGGACACCTGGCTTAAGACGGGCACGATCCGAGACAATATTACCATGGGACGTCCGGACGCGGCGGAGGAAGAAGTGATTGCAGCGGCAAAAGCATCCCATATCCACAGCTTTATCCGGCGTCTGCCGAAAGGATATGATACATGGATCACAGAGGATGGCGGCGGGCTGTCACAGGGACAGAAACAGCTCCTCTGTATTGCCCGGGTCATGCTGTGCAGACCGCCTATGCTGATTCTGGATGAAGCTACATCTTCCATTGATACGAGGACAGAGATCAAGATTCAGGCGGCGTTTGCGGAACTGATGGAGGGAAGGACCACATTTATCGTGGCGCACAGGCTGTCCACGGTCCGGGAGGCGGATGTGATCCTTGTGATGAAAGACGGTCAGATCATCGAGCAGGGAGACCATGAGAGCCTGCTCGCAAAAGGTGGGTTCTACAAGCGTCTGTATGAGAGCCAGTGGAGCCAGACAGCGGTTTGAACGGGCTGCCGGCTTTCGGCTCTGCTGAGTGAAAAGGAGGATAAGAATGGAAAAACTGAGTACACTCTGCTATATAGAAAAAGAAGGGCAGTATCTCATGCTGCACCGTACTGTGAAGGAGAATGATGTAAATAAGGATAAATGGATCGGCGTGGGCGGGCATTTCGAGCGCGGGGAGAGTCCGGAGGAGTGTCTGCTGCGGGAGGTCAGAGAGGAGACCGGATACACGCTGACTTCGTGGAAATACCGGGGAATTGTGACGTTTGTTTACGGAGAAGATGTCGTGGAATACATGTCCTTGTACACGGCAGACGGATTTGAAGGCGAGCCTGTAGAGTGCGATGAAGGCGAGCTTGAATGGGTAGACAAGGACACGATCTTTTCTCTTGAATTATGGGAAGGGGATAAGATCTTTTTTCGTCTTCTGGATGAAGGAAGAGAATTTTTCTCACTGAAACTTGTCTACGATACAGCGGATAACCTGCAGTATGCAGCTCTTGACGGAATATCCCTTGACATTTGATTGATGAACGACAATGTACCGTAAAGGGGAATCAGACAGAAAGGAAATGATAAGATGAGATACGCGGTAATTTATGACAGCCCTTCAGGAAATACAAAGAGGCTGGCAGATGAGATAAAAGAGTATATGGATGAACAGAATGGCAGTCCGGAGGAATGTATTTTTTTCGGAGAACCTGAGCCGGACGACCGGAAAACAGAGAGAATATCAGGGGCAGAAATCGTCTTTGCAGGATTTTGGACAGATAAGGGAGATTGCTCTGAAAAAATGAAAGGATTTCTGGAATCACTGCACGGCCGGAAGGTGTTCCTGTTCGGCACGGCGGGATTCGGAGGCTCGGAAGAGTATTTCAGCCGGATTCTGGAAAGAGTGGAGTCTCACCTGGCGTCTGATAATATGGTGACCGGAAAATACATGTGTCAGGGGAAGATGCCTATGACCGTGCGAGAGAGATATGAGACCATGCTGGAAGAGAATCCGGGAGATGCAAGGATGAAGGCGATGATAGAGAATTTTGACAGGGCGCTTTCCCATCCCGATGAAGCAGACCTGGAGGGATTAAGGGCTTCGGTCTCTGCATTGTAAACCGTCTGCACTCTGAAGAATGCAGACAGAGCTGCCGCCCTTATTCCCAAGGGTGGGGCAGCTCTGTCAATGAGTGTCGAAAAAAGAGGCTGAATAACTGTCAGAATACAGAAATAATAAGCCGATCAGAGATCTCTGCGGTTTCTTACGGAAGAAGGAACGCATACATAACAACAAAGTGGCATGCGCTTCCGCCCATTACGAAGAGATGGAAAATCTCGTGGCTTCCGAAGTTTTTGTGCCTGTTATTAAAGAGGGGCAGCTTCAGGGCATAGATCACGCCGCCCACGGTGTAGATAATGCCGCCTGCCAGGAGCCAGCCGAATGCAGCGGGAGACATATTGTTCAGGATCTGGGTGAAGGCAAGGACACAGGTCCAGCCCATCCCGATATAGAGGACGGAGGATACCCATTTCGGGCAGTAGACCCAGAATGCCTTGATCAGTATGCCTGCAATCGCGATCGCCCACACAATGGAAAGAAGGATGAGACCGGTTCTTCCTTTGAGGACAATCAGACATACCGGAGTATAGCTTCCCGCTATGAGCACGGAGATCATCATGTGGTCGATTTTTTTGAGGATGGTATTTATTCTTGGCGAGATGTCGAATGTATGGTAAGTCGTGCTCGCCGCATATAATAAAATCAAGCTCGCCGCATAGATCGTGAGAGAGATAATATAGATCCTGCCGGGCTCGTGAGCCGCCTTGATCAGCAGAGGGACTGCCGCGAAGATCGCCATCAGCATGCCGATGAAATGCGTGATCGCACTGCCGGGTTCTTTGATATGTCTTTTATGTTCCATGATATGCACCTCCATGATGTAATGTAAGAAACAACAAGTAGTTTTCAATACCGTATTAAGTATATGCATATATTACATCAAGA
>DXCD01000004.1 GCA_019116185.1 Candidatus Mediterraneibacter stercorigallinarum | reverse complement strand
AAGATAAGGGTCTGACACGAAATCCGTATCAGACCCAAAATTCTCTTCTAAAAACTATATTTTAATTCATATTCTCTTTCCTGCGGAGAATAACCGCCGCAACAGCCATACCTGCTGCCAGCATCAGGAAGATCCAGCCGAACTCTGCCGTATCACCGGTCTTTACCGCTTTATCAGCAGTATCTGACGTTTTATTGCCATTTCCGTCAGTCTTGTCACCTGACCCATCAGGTTTATCGCCTGACGGCTTGTCACCCGGCTGCTCAGTATCATCGGTCAAAGCCAGCGCTGCCTCTGCTTTCTCCAGCAGTTCATCTGCATATTGAGCACTGATCTCATCTGCTGTGATCGCTTCCCAAAGTGCTTCGCGTACCTCCTGCACCTGCTGGCGCTGTTCTTCGCTCAGCCCGCTCAGATCTTTGTGTCCCAGTGATTCCTCCAGACCTGTCAGCTCCAGGATCTGCTCTTCTGTTGCTTTCAGAACCAGTCCCGCATAAGCCTCATTCAGGGCGTCGATCCGGGCATTCACTTCATCCTCGGTCCGCGGGTCTGCCAGGACAGCCTCTGCCGCCTCAAATGCTTCCTGCATTTTCGCAGCTCCCTCGCTCATATAAATGCCGAGATCCGGCAGCTCTGCTTTCAGCTCATCATAAAGCTTCTGCAGGCCATCCGTGTTTGGTCTCGCCTTCAGCCCTGCATATGCGTCACTCAACGCCTGTATTGCTTCTTTTACTTCCGCAGGCGCTGCGGTGCCGGCTTCTAACATTTCAGCAGCTTTCGTCAGAGCCGCATCCATTGCCTCCCAGCTCTCCGGCAGGTAGTCAGCTTCATTTAATGCAGAATATGTATCATACAATGTCTGAAGTTCTGTCATGTCTGCCTTCAAGGCTGTTCTTGCAGCTGTCAGCTCATTAATTGCTTCTGTCACTTCATCTGCTGTCGCGTTATCGTCGTCGATCACTGTCTGGGCATTATCGATGGCATCCTGATAACGGTTCCAGCCATCCTCCTCGTAATCATCTTTCTCAAGCGGATTGGTGACAGTATACTCTGTCAGGAGATTCTGAAGCTCAGTCTTATCTGCCTTTTCCACTAACTGTCCGGTCCTGTATACAAGAGCAATGATCAGGTCCGTTACATCTTTCGCGGAATCAGCTTCTGCCAGCGTTCCTTCATTCTCCGTCATCCAGGCTTCAAGAACTGCCCATGATTCCGGGGTGTACTGATCTTTCACAGCTTTTATTTCATTAAACTTCGTTGTTGCCCTGGAGATATCGACCAGCCCTTCCTGAGCATCCTTCAGATTCTCTGCTGTCCGGTCAATAATGCTCTGTGATACCGGAGTCTCTGCAGCAAGCACAGCCTCTGCAGCATTCAGCGCTGTCTCAAACTCTTCCCATGTAACAGAAGAATAATTTGCCTCTTCCAGCCCTGCCGTTGCATTGACAAGCTCCTGTAATCTGCTTTCATCGCCCTGCACGATCACGCCTTCGCTGTACTCATGCAGCTGCAGCTCCGCAACTGCACAGCTTCCGTCCGCTGTGCTTGAATATGCAATAAATCTCACATATTTTGCTTCTGCAGGCACAAATTCAATTTCCTGCCAGTCTGCTGTAGTCGCCAATGTTCCATGGGCTGCTTCCGTATATTCAGTACCGTCTGTACTTACTTCAATACCATACTCACGGACACGTCCGCTTGTACCATTCTGACGCGCAAGGTAATCCACCTTGTAAATCGTCTTCTGCTCGGTCAGTTCCAGAGTTACCGACTGTGGCAGCGTAATGGAATCATCTCCCCAACGTGAATGCCAGTATGTATTCGGGTTGCCGTCGATCACGTTTACTGCCGCGCCGTCAGCCCCTTCTGCTGTACTGCTGCTGTGCTGGGAAGTATATGTCACTTCCGTACCTGCGAGATCGAGTTCTGTATTTGTATACAGCTCCACCTCTCCATTCAGCACGGGCGCCTTGTTCTGAATATTTTCCAGATAGCCGTTATCCGTGCTGATGGCAGTCAGCTTCATAACTCCCATTCCCGCCGGCATCGTTCCTTCGAACGTGATGGTATCGGTTCCTGATCCGCTGACATATGAAGCAGTTTCTGTTGTACTGCCGATTGCCAGTGTAATCTGCGGATTTCCTGCCGCCATAATCATCTGGTCAAAAGTCAATGATACAGTTACTGTACCATCAGCAATTTCAACATCTGTTGACACCAGCTGCGGGGCATCCATTTCTGTCGGTGTCACATTCCCCGCCTTCAGGTAATTCTCATCAAATTCAAAATACTTCAGTATAATGCTGGATGTCTGGTCTTCATACATGAGGGCAAACTTCGGATTATCCGTAGTGCCGTCCGTCAGTGTCAGACAGGAATATGCGAATCCCTCGTTTGCATCGTCAACTTCCCTCTGCCAATTCCAGCTGATCGTGCCATCAGCCTGCACCTGTCCCAGATGCATCCTTCCGTTTGTACGTCCCGGTCCGCTCGGATTACACAGAAGCACATATTCTTCTCCGTTTAGCTTCGTATAATGAATTACTGTCAGCTGGCAGTAAACATCCGTCAGCTCTGTTGCCTCGATGGAATCCCATGTGGCGCCTCCGTCTGAGCTCGTTGCCATCTGGACTCTTCCCGAGAAATTATTACGCATGAACAGCAGCACGTTCCCGTTATTCAGCTGAACTGCCTGAGACTCGGTAAGTATGCCGCCGCTGGTCATTGTTGCCCTGTCATAGCCTCTCACCGTCTGAGGCGAATCCCCCAGTTCCCATGTAGCGCCATGGTCATCACTGTAAATGACTGCTGATGACTGGGAACCGCCGACATTTGAGTTTGCAGTATAGATCGGAACAACAAGCCGTCCGTCGTAATCCCCTGTATGAAGCTGGATTCCCACGCCCGGGCCGGTACCGAAGAACAGGCACCAGTCGTCTTTTACCTGCGGCGTAATATCCACAGGATCTGACCATGTCTTTCCGTCATCATCTGAAGTCACCATCCACATATAGGTTGTATTCAGGACACAGAGCTCCCCTTTGTCAGGTCCGTTCTTCAGCATGTAAATGTTGCCTTTGTACTCGCCGTCTTTATATAGGTTTCCTTTTTCTACAAGAGCTGTTCCCGCTTCCTTCGGGTTTACGATAACCGTGTATCCGGTATCCCCGCCCTGCGCGTCTATGACATGGCCGATTCCGCCTTCCACGTCACAGATATAGCCATACTTTTCCTTTGTCGCCGCATCATAAAGGATCTGGCACATCTCGCCATTCACTTCTTCATATCCGACTCCCGTCGTCAGCTGCGAAGTATCCATAAGTCCGCTGCTCTCCGGAAACATATCAACAAAGGCAAAGATCCTGCCCGTATCCTGGTCCTGTACAGTTACCATATCAATAGCAAACGCAGCGGATCCGCCGTTATTCGGCAGGTCGACCAGAGTGATCGGGTCTGAGAACGTATCACTGCCCTTTTCCTTGCGGCGTACAACCGCATCAATGTTACCCGCATCACCGGCGCCGCTGTTTCTCTTATCTATAAATGCAAGCTGCGTCCCATCCTCTGTTGTGAGAAGGGAAGGAATGCGGTAAGCTGATGAGCCTTCATACCCCGAATAGTAGAGATCCTCTGTCTCAGACCTGTACGCGTCTGTCATATCCAGCTCTTCTTCCGCGATCCACTGAGTAAGTGCATGATCTCTTTCGATCTCAGCGTCACTCAGTACACTGCTGTATATGCGGACACTGTCAATCGCTCCGTTCATGGCCATCGCGTTGCCGCCGGAGCGGGCTGCCTTTCCAATTGCAAGAGTGTCCGCCCCAGGTACCAGATTAAAGAACCCGCCGGTTATGCCGTTCGACCAATGGTCCACAAAAACACCATCCAGATAAAACCGAAGATCATTATCCGCCTTTGTGACTGTAAATGTATGCCAGTTCGTGTCGTTTACGGCAACCCCTTTGTCCGCATATCTGTTAAGATCGAGCCTTTTATTCGAGAACAACGTATTGTTGCTCAGTCCATTTGCATCAATACCGACTGTATTTGAAGACGGGGTTACGTAAAATCCGAGATATACCCCGGCCTGTGTACTGTCAGACAGTGCCATGAGCATCTGCGGTGCAGAAGTACTTCCGTCTTCCAGACGGTACCGCACTGTAATGCTGCCTGCTGTCAGAGCTGCAATATCTGCCACAGAATCTTCTTCTGCATATTCATCCTGGCTTGTTCCTGCCGGATAATACACGCTTCCATGAGAATAAACAACATCCTCCAGGCCGCCGTTGTGATAACTCATGATCTGTTCTTCACTAAGCGCCGCATTATACAGCTCAATGTCAGACAGGGTGCCGGTAAAAGCATATGTGTCTTTACCGTTAGCCCGCGCCCCATTACCGAATCCAATGTAATTTGACTCTGTCAGATTGGAATTAAACGCGCAGCTTAACGTCCCGGTCTTCACCTGTTCACCGTCCAGGTAAAAGCTGTAAGACGTGTTTCCATCCATTGTAAAAGTCAGCGTATGGGGTTCTGTCAAATCCACACTGCTGTCAATAGTACAGGTGCCCCCTGATATCTGCTGTCCTCCCGACGTATTTCTGGATTCCACGCCCAGAGTCTGTCCATTCAGGTAAACCGCAATATAATTATCTGCTAAAGCGCTGTTTCCCATGAAGAACAGAGACTGCACGCCGCTTCCGGTCGTTGTAAAGGTCAGATTGACCGTCACATCCTCTGAAGCCTTCATCGTATCGACAACATTTTGATCTGCGGTCGCCGCGCCTGAACCATCTGTAACCGTAACCGGGCCGGCATTTTCATAAACCGGTTCCGGATTCTCCACTGCCCCGGCAGTCATCACAGACTGCGGAATCAGCATAGCCGCCGCCAGAATCGCCGCAAGCAGTTTTCTTTGTTTCTTTTTCACTTTTCTTTTCCACCTTCCTTTTTGATATAAAAATATGAAGTTTACCCCTTTCATTCATATTTTTTACATTTTAGATACTTAATCCCCTTATTTTAATGATTATATATTAATTATGACGATTTAACAACACGATTATGGTTGAATATGGAAGATTTTCTATATTATTCCATATTTTTGAAAGTTCTCAGCTCCTGTATCTGATCCTGTCCGGGCAGCTTATCCGGCATTATCTCTTCACATTTTTTTATTCTTTTGTTCATAATCCATTCAAAACTTCATCACAGATTTTACACAACTATTTTCTATACTGTAATTGTTCTTGAAGAAGAACACTTTTTCATAAACTTTTTCCCCCTTTGAGTCACGTATTTACGTGGCTCTTCCTTTTTGCTCTTTTTTAGCTGATAAACTATTCTGACTATGGCGGCAAAAGGGGCCAGGCCCCTTTCAGAAGGTTCCTGACCCCTTTTATATTTTTCGCAATTATCCCATTACTCTGCCCCGCATCTTTCCCCATATATGAACCTGGACATATTCATATGCCTTATCATATACGAAGAGACCGATCTGCCCTCCGATGATCACGCCGATCAACAGCGCATCTGATACTGCCCGGGCAAAAAGCAGATCGCGGAACGCGATCGCAATCGGAATATATACAATATTAAAAATCACATATTTGGAAATCCAGAAGATCATCCGTATGTTTCCATACCGGGGACGCTTCTCAAGCCATCTCCACACAGCTTCAATCCCCCAGATATAGAAGCCCATCGCTGTAAATGTCAGTACGTAAAACTTATTCGGCGCAGTGATAAAACCGAGCAGCACTGCCGCAAGATAAAAAGCCGCGCCTGCTTTTAATCCGAATTCTCGTACAACGATCCCTACAAAAAAGGACGCTGCCGCAAGAAGGAATAATGTACTAGTCTCAATGATACTCCCCAGCGCCATAAAAACAACGGTCAATGCCAGAAGCAGCCCGCCGAACGCCACGGTCTTTGCCTTTACATGCATGAACAAAGATCTCCTCCCATACATTCACAGAGCGAATCCGCACACCACAAGTCACAACACAGATTTCCGGTTCCGCAGGAACTGCCGCCTGCGCCATATCCGTAGCCGTATCCGCTGTTCTGGTATCTCCTGCTGTTGAAGTCAAGCTGATTTAAAAGCTGCCTGTACTGCAGATTATTCGGCTCCATATTGACAGCCTGAGCCGCATGATCTCTCGCCAGAACATTATTCCCCAGCCCGGCATTCGCACATCCGCTCAAATAGTACCACAGGGCAGATCTCTCCGGCACCTGGTCCAATGTATTGAGCGCCTCGCGAAAACGTCTGCTGTTGATATAATTTACCGCTGCCTGAAGCCTCGGGTCTGCCTGCGCATTCTGATAACCGCCCGACGATCCCCCGTATCCGCTTGAAGTCCCTGATCCTCCATAGGACGAGCCGCCATAAGAATACCCGCCGGAATTTCCTGCGGAACGCTCGTGCATAATCGTGTCATATGCTTCCTGGACTTCCTTGAATTTCTCCTCTGCCAGGTCTGCAAGAGGATTATCCACATTGGCATCCGGGTGATATTTCCTTGTCAGATCCCGGTATGCTTTCTTTATCTCATCATCCGATGCGCTGGGAGATACGCCAAGCACATCATATGGGTTTTTCGCCATTTTTTTGTTCCTCACTTTTCTTCATCTGTATCTTATTATAACGATTCCAAACTCCATCATACAATATATTACGTA
>DXCD01000036.1 GCA_019116185.1 Candidatus Mediterraneibacter stercorigallinarum | reverse complement strand
TTCTGTTCTTAGCATAGTTCCGAATTTTGTAGTTTTACTTGCCTCGTGGAGCGGAGCCGAAGCCAGCCGTACACATGATCTGAATACGTCTTCGATATCCCCGCTTCACTGTTTTCGTCCGATTTGCTCATCCTCGATCTCCCCGGCAAATCCAGATTTATTTTATATTGACATGGTAGGAATTTGCTGGTATAACATATAGCATATAATACATATCGGAAAAGTAGGAATTGAAGGAAGGAGATAAAATGAAGCTTTCTACAAAAGGGAGATACGGACTGCGCGCCCTTGTGGATCTTGCGGCGAATGATGCGGAAGGGACTGTCTCTCTTGCGCAGATCGCGCAGCGGCAGAAGCTGTCCCTGAACTATCTGGAACAGGTATTCGGGATGCTGCGCAGAGCCGGAATTATTATTGGAGTAAAAGGATCAAACGGGGGATTCAGGCTGGCCGGCGATATGGAAAAAATTACGGTGAGAGAGGTGCTGGAGGCGCTGGAAGGGGAGTTCTCTATTGTGGACAGGACTGGAGAGGAAGAGCAGGATATGGTACAGGCTGCATTGAGAACTCTTCTCTGGGACGAGATCGACAGGAAGGTGAATCTTTTTCTTGAGGAGAAAACGCTGGGGAGTCTTGTCAGGGAATACCGCAGAAATCTGGAAAAAGGCACGATCATGTATTATATCTGACTTTAGGAAGCATATTTTTCAGAATGAAAACCCGGCTATGGAGAGAAAGGATGGATACAGGATGAAAAAAGATTTAAAATTTGAGACATTACAGTTACATGCAGGACAGGAGCAGCCGGATCCGGCAACGGATGCCAGGGCAGTGCCGATCTATCAGACGACCTCTTATGTGTTCCGGAACTGCCAGCATGCGGCGGACCGCTTCAGCCTGGCAGAAGCCGGGAATATCTACGGGAGGCTGACCAATCCGACTCAGGAAGTGTTTGAGACCCGTATTGCAGCGCTGGAAGGCGGGAGTGCGGCGCTTGCAGTTGCCTCCGGGGCAGCCGCGATTACTTATACGTTCCAGAATCTAGCGAAAGCGGGCGGCCATATTGTGGCGTCAAAATATATTTACGGCGGATCTTATAATCTCCTCGAGCATACGCTTCCGGATCAGGGGATTACAGCTACTTTTGTAGATCCGGACGAAGAAGGAAGTTTCGAGGCGGCGATCAGGGAGAACACAAAGGCTGTTTTCATCGAGTCCATTGGCAATCCCAACGCAAATCTTGTGGATATCCAAAAGATTGCGGACATTGCCCATGCACACGGGATCGTTCTGGTGGTGGACAATACCTTTGCTACGCCATATCTTCTGCGGCCCTTTGAGTATGGAGCTGATATCGTGGTACATTCTGCCACGAAGTTTATCGGGGGCCACGGCACGGCTCTCGGCGGCGTGATCATAGAGAGCGGGAAGACAGACTGGAAGGCGTCCGGGAAATACCCGCAAATCACGGATCCGGACCCGAGCTATCACGGTGTTTCCTTTTCAGAAGCGGCAGGAGAAGCTGCATTTGTGACGAGAATCCGTGCGGTCCTTTTGAGAGATATGGGAGCAGCAGCAGCGCCGCTTCATGCTTTTCTCTTTTTGCAGGGGCTTGAGACACTTTCTCTTCGGGTGGAACGGCATGTAGAGAATACAAAACGGGTGGCAGAATTTCTTGCGGGGCATCCGAAAGTTGCCAGAGTAAATCATCCGTCCCTTGCCGACAGCCCATATCACGCTTTGTATCAGAAATATTTTCCGAAGGGCGGGGCTTCGATCTTTACGTTTGAAATCAATGGGACAGAGGAAGATACGAAGCGGTTTATTGACCGTCTCAAGATCTTTTCCCTGCTGGCAAATGTAGCGGATGTGAAATCCCTTGTCATCCATCCGGCCAGCACCACACATTCCCAGATGACGGCGGCAGAGCTTGCGGCTTCCGGAATCTGTCCTAACACGGTACGGGTGTCCATCGGGACAGAGCATATTGAGGATATTCTGTGGGATCTGGGACAGGCGCTGGAGGCTGTGTGAGAGAAGGCGGCAGTTGAGGCTGTACTTGTGCCTGCGTATATTTAATCCTGCACATATTTAATAATTATGAAAGAACAGTAGACAATAATAAAGAAAGGAAGTAAAAAATGAAGGTATATCAGAGTGTGACAGAGTTGATCGGGAGGACGCCTCTCCTGGAAGTGAAAAATATTGAAGGAGAAAAAGGGCTGAAAGCAAAAGTTCTTGTAAAACTGGAGTATTTTAATCCTGCAGGCAGCGTAAAAGACCGGGCAGCACTCAGCATGATTGAGGACGCAGAGCGAACGGGCAGGATCAGAGAAGGGGCGACGATCATTGAGCCGACCAGCGGAAATACCGGGATCGGCCTCGCATCAGTGGCAGCGGCAAGAGGGTACAAAGCGGTCTTTGTCATGCCTGAGACGATGAGCATCGAGAGGCGGAAACTTCTGCTCGGATACGGGGCTCAGATCGTGCTCACGGAAGGGGCGAAAGGCATGAAAGGAGCCATTGAGAAGGCGGCAGAGCTGGAAAAGGAGATTCCCAATGCAGTTGTCCTCGGCCAGTTTGTGAATGAGGCAAATCCCAAAGCTCACTACAGGACCACAGGACCGGAGATCTGGGAAGATACAGAGGGCACGGTTGATGTTTTTGTCGCCGGGGCAGGTACCGGAGGAACGGTGACAGGTGTCGGCAGATACTTGAAAGAGCAGAAACCGGATGTAAAAGTGGTTGTGGCAGAGCCTGCGGGGTCCCCGGTGCTCTCCGGAGGCAGTCCGGGTCCCCACGGACTGCAGGGGATCGGGGCAGGCTTCATCCCGGAGATTCTTGATACAGATATTTATGATGAGATCAGCCGTGTGACAGAAGACGAGGCTTATGCGGCTGCAAGACTGCTGGCGTCTGCAGAGGGAGTCCTTGTAGGCATTACTTCGGGAGCGGCTCTTCATACTGCGATTGTGGAGGCGCAGAAACCGGAGAACGAAGGAAAGACCATTGTGGCTCTTCTGCCGGATACGGGGGAGCGGTATCTTTCCACTCCTCTTTTTCAATAACAGAGGATACGGCAGGCTGTCCGAAGATGAGACATGTGTTTGAATTTGCACAAGAGAAAACTCTGTTAAATAGTGCAACAAAATGCGTTTTCTTATTGAAACAGCAATTGAAAATTCAGTGGATGTGGTATATACTGATAACAGAATCATGAAGTCAAAGGAGGATAAACAATTATGAAAGAATTCAAATACGTGGTAACAGATCCGGAGGGAATCCACGCAAGACCGGCAGGGATCCTTGTTAAGCAGGCAGCAGGCTATCAGTCATCTGTGAAGATTACAAAGGGCGATAAGACAGCAGATGCAAAGAGGATCTTTGGAGTTATGGGACTGGGCGTCAAGACAGGAGAGGAAGTTACAATCACGGTTGAAGGAGCAGATGAAGATACAGCGATCGCAGAATTAGAGGCATTCTTCAAAGAAAATTTATAAAATAGATTAAGGAGAAGCAAGCCATGGTTACGATAAGCGGTAAAAGTGTATTCGGCGGCGTGTCTATCGGAAAGCTCATGTTCTATAAAAGGAACGAGAAAGTGATCAAAAGGGCACACGTTGATGATGTGGATGCAGAATGGAAGAGATTTCAGGATGCGAAGGATACAGCAGTATCTCAGTTAAAAGGACTGTATGACAAAGCGATCGAAGATGTGGGCGAAGCAAATGCCATGATTTTTGAGATCCATCAGATGATGCTCGAAGATCTGGATTATCTTGAGTCTATTGAGAATATCATCCGGACCCAGGAGGTCAATGCGGAATTTGCAGTGGCTACGACAGCGGACAATTTTGCAGAGATGTTTGCGGCGATGGATGATGCTTATATGCAGGGACGCGCTGCGGATGTAAGAGATGTGTCCGAACGCGTTCTGGATATCCTGTGCGGCGTGGATGCGGGAATGAAGGAAATGACAGAGCCGTGCATCATTGCGGCGGATGATCTTGCTCCAAGCGAGACGGTACAGCTTGATAAGAGCAAAGTACTTGGATTTGCGACAATGTATGGATCATCCAATTCACATACAGCGATTCTTGCGCGTACAATGAATATTCCTGCTGTAATCGGTCTGGGAGAAGAACTTCTTTCGGAATATGACGGGAAGATGGCTGCAATTGACGGTTTCACCGGAACGCTTTACATCGAACCGGATGAAGAGACGATGAAGGCTATGCAGGAGAAACGCGCTAAGGATCTGGAACAAAAAGCTCTTCTTGAGCAGCTCAAAGGCAAGGAAAACGTCACAAAGAGCGGGCAGAAGATCAATGTGTATGCAAATATCGGAAATGTGTCCGATCTTGGTGCTGTACTTAAGAATGATGCCGGCGGTATCGGTCTTTTCAGAAGTGAATTTCTGTATCTTGAGAATACGGATTTCCCGACTGAGGATCAGCAGTTCTCTGTGTACAAGCAGGTGGCGGAGAGCATGGCAGGAAAGAAAGTCATTATCCGTACACTGGATATTGGCGCAGACAAACAGGTGGATTATTTCGGACTTGACAAAGAGGAGAACCCGGCTCTGGGTTACCGCGCGATCCGAATCTGCCTGACAAGGACGGAAATTTTCAAGACACAGCTCCGTGCCCTGTACCGCGCGGCAGTATATGGAAATATTTCTATTATGTTCCCCATGATCATTTCTGTGGATGAAGTGCGGAAGATCAAGGAGATTATTGCGGAAGTGAAGGAAGAACTTAAGAATGAAGGTATTCCGTTCAAAGAGGATGTGGAGCTCGGTATCATGATTGAGACTCCGGCGTCTGTTATGGTAAGCCGGGAACTCGCAAAAGAAGTTGACTTCTTCAGCGTTGGTACGAATGACCTGACCCAGTATACGCTGGCGATTGACCGTCAGAATTCCAAGCTTGATCAGTTCTATGATCCGCATCACCCGGCAGTGCTTGCCATGATCAAAATGGCGGCTGATAACGCTCATGCAGAGGGTGCCTGGATTGGAATCTGCGGAGAGCTGGGGGCTGATCTGGAACTCACAGAAGAGTTCCTGAAGATGGGACTGGACGAGTTGTCCGTGTCACCGGCCATGGTGCTTCCGCTTAGAAAGCGCATTAGAGAGTGCGAATAAATCTGGTAAATCTGGATTTGCCGGGGAGACGGCCGTAAGACATAACGTCCGAAAACCGTAGGTTATTTTAAGACGTATTCGTGGCGGGCGGGGATGTGGCTCAGGTTCCGGCTCCACGATTTGGGAAAGACGTAAAAGGAATGGGAGACAGCTAAAAACAATTTCAAAGCG
>DXCD01000035.1 GCA_019116185.1 Candidatus Mediterraneibacter stercorigallinarum | reverse complement strand
TGCGGTTCCTAAAGACTGAAGAAGGAGGCAGAGAGATTATGTGTGAGATTATGGAGAAGATCAGAGAAGAGGGACGAAAAGAGGGGCGAAAATCGGGATTTTTGGAGAGCAGCCGAAAGACGGCGCTGAATTTGAATCGGATGGGCATGCCGGAAGAAACGATCGCCAGAGCAGTAGAAGAGGATGTGACGGTCGTGCGCCAGTGGCTGAAATCCGCGAAATAAGAGGGACTCAACCGTTGGTATGGTTACTTTTGAAGATGCCTGCTGTATACTGAAAGAACAGGATAACAAGGTATTTGTCCGATAAGTATACCCGGGGCAGATACCTTAAACATTTATACAGGAGGCAGGCATATGGATCAGAAGAAAACAGGCAGATTTGTCGCAGAGAGAAGACGGGAACTGGGTCTCACCCAGAAAGAACTTGCAGAGGAGCTGGGGATCACAGACCGGGCAGTGTCCAAGTGGGAGAATGGACGCTGCATGCCTGACCTGGCTCTCCTCCAGCCTCTGAGCGCGATCTTAAAGGTGGGGGTCAATGACCTTCTGAGCGGGGAGATTATTTCAGAGAGAGATTACAGGAGAAGGAGCGAAGAAAATCTGATCAGCATGGCAGATCTGAACCTCCTTAAGAGTTTTCGTTTTGGGTTTCTCGGCTTTTATGTGCTGGCGGTTTCTCTGCTTATATACTGTATTATAAAGAATGTCGAAACATCAGGGGTATTGGCGCTTATCTGCTGTTACAGCACATTTCTCTATTCTTTCAGATACCGGGCGATGCGGGACCGTATGTCTCTGCTCATAACGTTTGCAGGGATCCTGGGTACCGTTACCAGCCTTATTGCATTTATCGTGAGAACGTGGTAACATAAATCCCGGACAATCGAATAACAGGTTTTCCCGGGCGGGGAGCGCCGTCCCGGGTTTTTACTGTACATCATCACGGCTCGTCTCTGGCAGAAGGAGACAGGGCTGCTGTACAAATGTACGAAAACACATGCGAGGGAATCCGTGTTCCGGAGTGAGAGGGCGCCAGCAAGCGCCGACCGTTAAAGTGTCAGCCCTGTTGTTGACGCACTGCCTTTTGCGGCAGAAGAGCATGGCGGCACATGTACAGGAGGTTCAGTGATGAAAAACGTCAACGTAAGAAAACTTGCCCTTGCGGGTATCCTTGTAGCAGTGGGGATTGTGTGTTCTCCTCTGTCGATTCCGGTGGGAGCATCAAAATGCGCTCCGGTCCAGCACTTTATCAACATACTGGGCGGCGTGTTCTTAGGCCCCGGATATGCAGTGGGAATGGCATTTGTGACCAGTCTTCTCAGAAATCTGATGGGAACGGGAACGCTTCTTGCCTTTCCGGGCTCCATGTGCGGAGCATTTCTCTGCGGCATGCTGTATAAATACGGGAAACATCTTCCATTTGCCTATGCAGGAGAGCTGTTCGGAACATCCGTGATCGGCGGACTCTTGAGCTATCCGATCGCAACTTTGATCATGGGAAGCGAGAGCGCGGTGTTCGGCTTTGTGATCCCGTTCTTTGTGTCAAGCTGCGGAGGGACGATTATTGCGGCAGTCCTTGTGACAGCGATGAAGAAGATGAAGGTATTTGACATCTATCTTGGCAATCTGGACACAGAGACGCAGAGCACAAAGAAATAAGTAATACGAAAAAAGAAACAGATATATAAAACGGGGAGCTTGCGTATCAAGCAGGCTGAGAGGAGGCTGAACTGCCTCGACCCGCCACCTGATTTGGGTAATGCCAACGTAGGGAATATACGGATCATCGGCACGGGCGTACCCATATCAGTGGTTCCCCGTTTTTTTGTATCTTTACAACACATAGGAGGTAATCTGACATGTTAAAGGAATGTCTGGAAAATGTAAGAAAAACCGTACCGCTGGTACATAATATAACAAACTATGTGACCGTGAATGATGTGGCGAACGTGCTGCTGGCATGCGGGGGAAGCCCGATCATGTCCGATGAGGCGGAGGATGTGGAGGACATTACTTCTGTATGCGGCGGCTTGAACATTAATATCGGAACCCTCCATAAAACGAGCATTGAAGGCATGTTCCGCGCCGGGAAGAAAGCGAACGAACTGGGACATCCGGTGCTTCTCGATCCGGTAGGAGCCGGAGCCAGCGCGCTGCGAACGAACACAGCGCTGGAACTGATGAAGGAATTGAAGCTTGCCGTGATCCGGGGAAATATTTCCGAGATCAAGACCCTCGCGCTGGGGAGCGGAACGACGAAGGGCGTGGACGCGGATGTGGCGGACGCCGTGACAGAAGAAAATCTTGATGATGCAGTATTGTTTGTAAAAGAATTTGCACGGAAGACAGGGAGCATTATCGCGGTGACAGGAGCGATCGACCTGGTATCTGACGGGGAGAAATGTTATGTGATCCGCAACGGACGCCCGGAGATGGGCAAGATCACCGGAACCGGATGCCAGCTGTCCGGCATGATGACTGCCTATGTGACTGCGAATCCCGAGAACCGGCTGGAAGCAGCGGCAGCGGCTGTGTGCGTCATGGGTCTGGCAGGCGAGATCGGATGGGAACGGATGCAGGAAGGCGACGGTAATGCCACATACAGGAACCGGATCATTGACTCCATCTATAATATGACAGGCGGGGAGCTTGAGAAAGGGGCAAAATATGAAGTGCGGTAATACAGCATGCAGAAGGGAAGACCTTCTTCTCTATGCAGTAACAGACAGGAGCTGGCTGAACGGGCAGACATTGTATGAGCAGGTGGAGAGCGCATTAAAAGGCGGCGTGACATTTGTCCAGCTCAGAGAAAAAGACCTGGATGAGGAAGCGTTCCTTGCAGAGGCGAAAGAGATCCGGAAGCTGTGCGCAGAGTATCATGTTCCCTTTGTCATTAATGACAATGTAGAGATTGCCGCGGCGGTTAACGCAGACGGCGTTCATGTAGGGCAGAGCGATATGGAAGCTCTGGATGTACGTAAAAAACTGGGACCGGATAAGATCATCGGCGTGTCCGCCCAGACCGTGGAACAGGCGCTCAAAGCGCAGGAACACGGCGCGGATTATCTTGGAGTGGGAGCAGTATTTCCCACCGGCTCCAAGGCGGACGCAGTGGAGGTGAGCCACGATACTGTGAGAGCGATCTGTGAAGCTGTGGATATCCCGGTGATCGCCATCGGAGGCATCACAAAGGAAAATGTGACAGAACTTGCGGGCACAGGGATCTGCGGGATCGCCGTGATCAGCGCGATTTTTGCCCAGGGGGATATCGAAAGCGCTGCGCGGGAACTGAAGGCGCGCACAGAAGAGATATTATAAGGAGAGCTGCGGAATGGTCAAAGGCGTAATATTTGATGTGGACGGCGTGCTGCTGAATTCTATGCCGGTGTGGGAAAATCTGGGAGAGCTGTATCTTCAGAGATTAGGTATCGAGGCAGAGAAAGGATTAGGCGCCAGGCTTTATACGATGAGCCTGGAACAGAGCGCACAATATTTGATTGATACGTATCATCTCAGCCTGACTCCGGAACAGGTCATTGCCGGAGTGAATCAGGAAGTGAAAGATTTTTATGCGGAGAGAGTCCCGCTAAAGGAAGGCGCGCGCCAGTATCTGAATGAATTTCGGGAAAAAGGCGTGCCAATGGTGATCGCCACGACCGGCGACAGGAAAAACGCAGAGGCAGCCCTGAAGAGGCTGAATGTATACCGATTCTTCCAGGGAATCTTCACCTGCTCCGAGATCGGGAGCAGCAAGAATGAACCTGATATTTACTACGCCGCGGCGCTTCAGCTCGACACAGACCCGGGACAGACCTGGGTGTTTGAGGACGCTTATCACGCGATCCGCACGGCGAAGAAAGCCGGATTTAGGACGGTCGGCGTCTATGATAAAGCAAATGACAGAGATCTTGCGCATATCTGGAACTCAGCAGATATCTATCTGCCGGAGTTTAAAGATTTTGAAATATTCTGGAAAAGAGCGTCTGCCATCTCATAAGATCATGGGATGGCGCGGGCACTTTTCAGCGGCAGGCCGGGGGCACCACTTTCTGCCGCTATATAAAATTAATGCTGAGGATAATAACGAAAGAGAAAGGATGAGGAAAATGAGGACAGCATTAACAATCGCCGGAAGCGATTCCAGCGGAGGCGCCGGGATTCAGGCAGATATCAAGACAATGACCGCGAATGGCGTGTTCGCCATGAGCGCGATCACAGCTTTGACTGCACAGAATACGACCGGCGTGACAGGGATCATGGAGGTATCTCCTGAATTTCTTAAGGAACAGATTGACTGTATCTTCACGGACATCCGCCCGGACGCGGTAAAGATCGGGATGGTATCTTCCGCAGAGCTGATCCGGGCGATCGCAGACAAACTAAAAGAGTACAAAGCGGGAAATATCGTGGTGGATCCCGTCATGGTAGCGACCAGCGGGGCAAAGCTGATCAGCGATGACGCGATCGGCACGCTGAAGGAAGCACTTCTCCCCATGGCGGACATCCTGACGCCAAACATTCCCGAGGCGGAAGTGCTTTCAGGCATGGAAGTGAAGTCTGAGGAAGATATGATAAAGGCAGCAGAGAAGATCAGCGTTTCTTACCACTGCGCAGTCCTTGTAAAGGGAGGCCATCAGCTGAATGACGCAAATGACCTTCTCTACCGGGATGGAAGTTTCCGGTGGTTTTACGGGAAGCGGATCGATAATCCGAATACGCACGGGACCGGGTGTACCTTGTCCAGCGCTATTGCGTCTAACCTTGCGAAAGGCTTTGCCATGGACACATCCGTAGAGCGGGCGAAATCGTATATATCAGGAGCTCTTGGAGCGATGCTGGACCTGGGAAAGGGCAGCGGCCCCATGAACCATGGGTTTGATATCACAGGAGAATATGTTAAGGCAGCCGGTCCGGCGGAAGACAGCGAGATATCCGTTCAGACAGACGGCGCGGCAATCCCTGCTGGAGATGAGAAGGAGGGCGTTTAGATATGGAAAAGAAACGGATCTCAGTATTTGAAAACAGCCTGATCTGGTTCGGGGCAGGGGTCTCCATCGCGGAGATCCTTACAGGTACTTACCTGGCTCCGCTGGGCTTTCAGAAAGGGTTGGCGGCAATTCTGATCGGACACGTGATCGGCTGCTGTATGATGTTCTTTGCCGGGCTCATTGGCGGAAAGATGCGCAAGAGCGCAATGGAGACCGTGAAGGTGAGCTTCGGGCAGAAGGGCGGGCTTCTGTTTGCTGTCCTGAATGTACTCCAGCTTGTGGGATGGACGGCGATCATGATCTATGACGGCGCCCTGGCTGCGAACAGCACGTTCAATACAGGCGCCTGGGTGTGGTGCATTGTGATCGGCGCGCTGATCGTCCTCTGGATCGCTGTGGGCGTGACGAATTTGGGCAAAATTAATACCATCGCCATGGCTGCGCTCTTTGTACTTACGATCCTCCTGTGCAGAGTGATTTTCTTCGGAGACTCTGGCGCGGCGGCTGATCTGAGCAGTGAGGCGATGAGTTTCGGCGCTGCGGTGGAACTCTCAGTGGCAATGCCGCTCTCCTGGCTGCCTGTGATCAGCGACTATACAAGAGAAGCAGAAAAGCCGGTGAAAGCGACAGCTGCAAGCGTGATCGTCTATGGACTGGTGAGCTGCTGGATGTATGTCATCGGAATGGGAGCTGCCATTTATACAGGAGAGTCTGATATCGCGGTGATCATGGTAAAAGCAGGCTTAGGGATCGCGGCGCTCCTGATCGTGATCTTCTCAACCGTGACTACTACCTTCCTGGACGCATACTCTGCGGGAGTCTCATCAGAGTCTGTTTTTCAGAAACTGAAGGCAGGCCATGTGGGAATCGTTGTTACGGTTATCGGGACGGTCGCGGCGATCTTATTCCCCATGGATGACATCACGGATTTCCTTTATCTTATCGGTTCTGTATTCGCACCGATGATCGCGGTACAGATCGCGGATGTGTTCATCCTGAAGAAGGAAAAATCAGCAGGGGACTTTGACTGGAAGAACCTTGTGATCTGGCTGATCGGTTTTGTGATCTACCGATGGCTCATGACGGTGGATATCCCGGTGGGAAATACCCTGCCTGATATGGCTGTGGTGATCGTGCTCTGCCTGATCGCGGATGCGGTCTTTGGAAAGAAAAAATAGAAACAGTAAAAGGGAAGGCTGCACACTCTGCGCCTTCCTTTTTTATGGGACGCATGCTATAATTTTTTCAAGTAAACCAACAAAAGATAATGGAAGGAGATGCTTATGAAAAGCTTTATTGAGGGATTCAAGGAGTTTGCCCTTCGCGGAAACATGATGGATATGGCAGTCGGTGTTATCATTGGCGGCGGTTTTACCGGAATCGTGACGTCATTGACAGACAATTTTATCAATCCGATTCTGAACCTGGTAACACGCGCGGAGATGTATACATTTCGGGATCTGGCAAGGTTTGCATCGAGGTTTGCCTCTGATCTGGTGAATTTTCTGATCCTGGCCTTTGTGCTGTTCTGCCTGATCAAAGGGATCAATAAGATCCTGTCGTTCGGACAGAAGAAGGAAGAGCCGGCGGCTCCGGCCACAAAGAAATGCCCCTACTGTTTAAGCGAGATACCGGTTCAGGCGACACGATGCGCGCACTGCACTTCTGTGCTTGAGCAGGGCGCCGACAGGACAGAGAGGTAAATCGGGCAGTATGCAGGAACAGATGAAAGGAATGGAGAGTACAATTATATGGATGGTTCAATGTTTATAGGGACATGGTGGGCGCTGGTGCCCCCGTTGCTGGCGATCCTGCTGGCATTTATCACAAAGGAAGTGTATAGTTCTCTTTTTATCGGCGTGGCTGTGGGAGCTCTGCTTTACAGCGGCTTCCACCCCTGGGAAGCCTTTGTGAATTTCTTTGATATCATGAAAAACAGCATGAATCTGAATATTCTGATCTTTGACGTGCTTTTGGGGATGATCATTGTCCTCATGGCGAAGTCGGGAGGCTCGGCCGCCTACGGAAAGTGGGCGGGAACAAAGATTAAGTCAAAAAGGAGCGCGCTTCTGGCCACGGCAGGCCTGGGAGTTCTGATCTTTGTGGACGATTATTTCAACTGTCTTACCGTTGGGTCTGTTATGCGCCCGGTAACTGACAGGTACAAGGTGTCCAGGGCGAAGCTTGCCTATATCATCGATGCAACCGCGGCTCCGGTCTGCATCATAGCGCCGGTTTCGAGCTGGGCGGCAGCTGTGAATTCTTATGTGCCGGAAGATGCCGGAATCAGCGGATTTCAGCTCTTTTTGAATACAATACCGTACAACCTTTATGCGATCCTGACACTGGTTATGGTGTTTTTTATCGCTGTCACTGCATTTGATTTCGGGCTGATGAAAAAGCACGAGGACAATGCTGCAAAGGGCGATCTCTTTACAAGCGGCGGCGAGGAGTTTGATCAGGTGTCGGAAGACGAGGTAAATCCGAACGGCAGAGTTATGGATCTGATACTGCCGGTGGCAGTTCTCATCTGTTCTGCCATAGGGGCGATGATCTACACCGGATATCAGGGCGGGGCGACGGACATCATCACCGCATTTTCCGGCTGTGACGCAGAGACCAGCCTGATCTTTGCCACACTTGTAACGGTGTTCTTTATGTTTGTCCTCTATCTTCCGAGAAAAGTCGTTACATTCAAAGGCTTTATGGACAGCCTGGCAGACGGATTTAAACTGATGGTCCCGGCGATCACAATCCTGATCTTCGCATGGTCGCTGAAGGGGATGGGAGATGCTCTCGGGCTTGCTGACTTTGTGGGACATGTAGTGGGAGATAATGCATCTGCCAGTGTCTTTATCCCTGCAGTCCTGTTCGCGGCAGCTGTGTTCCTGTCATTCTCCACGGGAACATCCTGGGGGACGTTCGCTATCCTGGTACCGATCGCTACGGCAATGTTTCCGGGAGGAACCAATATGCAGATGATGATCATCTCTGTATCCGCGGTCCTTGCCGGCGCAGTGTGCGGAGATCATGTTTCGCCGATTTCGGATACAACTGTTATGTCCTCTGCCGGAGCTCAGAGCAATCATATCAATCATGTGTCTACGCAGATGCAGTATGCGGCGATTGTTGCGGTTATCAGTTTCGCGGGATACATTCTTGCGGGATTCGTGCATGTCTGGTGGATCGTGCTGGGAGTCAGCCTGATCGTGCTAATCGGAGTACTCACGGGTATGAAGACGTATCAGGGAAGAAAGCAGGGCAGAGCAGATGGCTGACAGCGGAAGAGTGTGCATAAAAGCGCCGTATATTGATCAGAGCGGCGCTTATCCGACCGGATGTGAAAGCGTGTCCGCGGTGATGCTGCTCCGGTTTCTCGGAGTTGACATCACAGTGGATGAATTTATAGAGAATTACCTGGAAAAGCAGGGATTTGAGGAAAGGGACGGGGAGATCTGCGGGCCGGATCCCCGGGAATCTTTCTGTGGCAGCCCGTATGACGAAGAGTCTTTCGGGTGCTATGCGCCGGTGATCGCAAATGCATTGAAACAAGTGTTGGGGGATGGATATGCCGTGACAGATGAGACGGGGACAAAGACCACAGAGCTCATCCGGCGTTACATAGACAAGGGAATGCCTGTGATCTACTGGGCGTGCATCAATATGCGGGAGCCGGTTATTGGTCCGCAGTGGAAGCTCCTGGATACGGGCGAGGTGTTTACATGGGTGTCAAATGAACACTGCATGCTGCTCGTCGGCTATGATGAAGCAGGGTATTATTTCAATGATCCTTATGACAATAACGGCCTCGTCCGCTATCCCAAAGAAGTGGTGGAGGACCGGCACCGGGCGCAGCATATGCAGGCTGTGGGAGTGCTGCCGCACAGTTAAAAAGATAAATTTAATCAGGGATCAGGGCGGGCGTTTTTCATGAATTAAGACTGTACATTCCCGGCGGAGAGTGCTATAATAGACGACGGAACGTGGAAGCATAGCTCAGCTGGGAGAGCGCTCGCCTGACTAGCGGGAGGTCATGGGTTCGAGCCCCGTTGCTTCCATCATCCTTTGGGGTATTAGCGCAGCTGGGAGCGCGCCACATTCGCATTGTGGAGGCCACGGGTTCGAATCCCGTATACTCCATTATATAAACCTAAAAATTTATGCGGGTTTTCAATTTTCGTGCTACATTTCGCGCAGCATGAATTTTTGAAAGCCCGCATTGATTTTTATTATCTGAGGATATAAGTACTGATGATCTGTTCGATCTGTACAATATTGCTCTGTCCGGTGAATTCGAATTTCACCTTTCCAAGCCCGCTGAAATATAATTTCAGTAATGACAGCTTCTTTATATCCGTATTAGAAGCGAAGAGCGGCAATGTCAATACAAAGGCACTACAACCTTCCATACACGATCATTCCGAGAATCCCTACAGCTCCCACTGTGTAGATACAGTTGATGACCATGCATACCTGCATCCATTTGTTCCTTACATGTCCCGCGGCATAGGCTGCCACGGAGAAAATACCGGAGAAGATCATAAAAGCGGCGTAGCTGTAAATGATGATCTCCGCGGCAGGGGACTCCAGCGCCCAGTCAAAGGTGCGCAGGGGCAGGATGGTCCATGGAATGAACAGCATAATAGCTGAAATGACGGTACACAGTTTGTCTTTCATATCTAATGACTCCTTTCAAAGCTATCTTTTTCAGATTGATTTGTTTCCTTTTAAATTTCATTTTTAGATTTATTTCTTTTCGGCGGCGCCGAACCGAATACATGAAATGACCAGCGCGATTACAGTGATGACAACAGCGGCGGGCAGCCATGGCAGCCAGTCGATCTGCGTGTCATACATGCCTTCCGCGGCTTTTCCGTACTGCACCATGAGCAGATAAAACGGATAACTCATAGGGTAGGCGGGCCAGAGCTTTGTGTTGATGACCAGCACGGACGGCACAATGGACGCGAGTCCGATGCCCACGGAAAAGACCGGAGTCCGGACCAGGCAGGCGATCATCCAGAAAACGGCCGCCATGGGTATGGCGCTTAAGTAAATACCAAGGGCATTTCCGCACACATAAAGGGGATCCAGCAGGAAATCGTAATCCTGTATCCGGGAAGCGGCCGCTGCGCTGATATAATAGGCGCAGATCGTCATGAACATCTGTGCGGATGCAAGCAGGATCAGTACGGTGAACTTGGCAAGGCAGAGTTTGGCTGTGCTCACGGGCAGGGACAGCATTTTCAGGATGCCGCCGTGGGCACGTTCAGTCTGAGTGAGCAGCACCGTGCAGATGACCAGAGAGGCCGGGATCATGAACCAGACCATTCCCATAAAGCCTTGGATAAAGAAGTTGTTTTCCGGAGTGATCGGGATACCCCGGGTGTCAAAGGCAAAATCAGAGTTGATCATGCCGGGGATCCACATCATGATGACCGGGACCAGCAGGATCAGCAAGATCTTGGACCGGTGGATCTTCTGCAGCTCCACGCCGACGAGAGAAAAGAAATTCATTCTGTACACCTCCTGATCTTTTGATAAATAAGTTCCAGTACGATAAATGCCGGGACCTCTGCTGCACAGACGCCGAGAAACAAAAGAACCCGGTCATTTTCTGCCGCTGTGGCAAGTGTCTGGTAAGGGGAGCTGAACGGGAAAAGGCTCAGCACCGGATTGTCCTGAGGGAAGATGAATATGGTAAATACCAGTATGACGCCGACGCCTAAGGACACCCACATGTTTTTGCAGGCAGAGGCGATCGCAAGCATCAGCACGACCGTGGGCAAAGCGGCGGTCCACTGAAAAAGGATATTCTTCAGAAGATTCTCCAGGAGCTCTGCTGCATCCGGTTCATAAGCGGTAAACCAATGAAGGGCACATCCCGTGAGAACAAGGATCTCCATCGCGGTCATCATTGCCAGAATCAGTCCGGCGATCACAGATTTCCCCAGAAATATGCTCCCCGGGTGGATGGGCAGTACATCCATTTTCTGGGCGCCGTTGTCAGCATATTCTGCGTGGTACATCATGCAGGCGCCGCAGATGGACACGAGGATGTTGAGCATAGCCATCATCTGCCAGTTGGCGTCCATCAGGATGTCAAAAGGGTCTCCGGGCATAGAGGTGAATGTCTCCGGACGGACCAGCATATTTATCAGGGGGAATGCCGAGGCGAGAACCGCTCCGCCAAGGAATGCAGGCAGATAACCGGTACGCTTCAGCTTTGTCATTTCCAGTCTGAGTGTCATCGCTTCCCACCTCTTTTCCGGTTATCCTCATCGATCATGGCGAGGAAGGTATCCTCCAGATTATCCGTAGGGAATCCGGCTTCGTGGGCGCCGGCTCGCAGATCTTCCATGGTTCCCTCGAAGAGCAGCCGTCCGTGGTTGAGGATCCCGATGTCATCAGCCATCAGTTCAACCTCTGATAACAGATGGGAGGAGACGAGCACCGTACAGTCAAACTGCTGCGGCAGGGACTTTATAAGCGTGCGGATCTCGTGGATCCCCACCGGATCCAGGCCATTGGTGGGCTCATCCAGGATCAGGATGGGAGGCCGTCCTATGAGCGCTCCCGCCAGACCCAGACGCTGCTTCATGCCGAGAGAGTATTTTTTGGCCAGCCTTTTTCGGAACTGGGACAGCCCTACGAGCTCCAGCGCGTCCCGGACGCTGCTCTTGGGAAGGCCGAGGATCTGGCGGATGATCTCCAGATTTTCTTCTCCTGTCAGATTGCCGTAAAAAGCAGGCGCTTCGATAAAAGAACCGACTTCCTTCAGGATGGACACCCGGTCAGACGGATAAGCCTTCCCGTCGATGCGGAAGCTCCCTTCTGTGGGACGGGTCAGCCCGAGAAACATTTTCATAGTGGTAGACTTCCCTGCGCCATTGGGCCCGAGAAAGCCGTAGACGCTTCCCTTTCGGATGTGCAGGTTCAGATGAGAGACCGCTGTAAAGTCCCCGTAAGTTTTGGTCAGATTTTTTGTTTCAATGATATTCATATCTTCTGAACTCCTTTCATGACGGGATGCAGGGGGCATGACGGCGTCCCGCGGCATCCTGTAAGGCATTTTCTTTGATGATCACAGTATAAAATGCCGTCCTTACGGAAACATTCTCTTATTCTTACGTTTACCTTACATTTCGGCTCCGCTGAAGATAGGAAAGTTTTTCTGTGATATAATCGGAAACAGGAGGGAATAACGATGGAGCAATATTATCTGAAACAGAAAAAGATCCTTCTCGTAGATGACGAGAAGGAGATACTTGCCATGATAACCGATTTCTTGAGGGAAGACGGATATACTCAGATAAAGACAGCGGGCACGGCAGAGGAAGCGCTTCAGGCTGCCGGGGAGTGGAAGCCTGATCTTGCCGTCCTGGATGTAATGCTGCCGGACGGGGACGGCTTTTCGCTGTTTGAACAGATACGGAAGTTTACGGCGATCCCCGTGCTCTTTCTGACCGCGCGGGGAGAGGATGCGGACCGGATCCACGGGCTGGGGCTCGGCGCGGATGACTATATGGTCAAACCATTTCTGCCCAAAGAGCTGCTGCTGCGCATCGGCATCATCCTGCGCCGGTATTACCGGGATGAGGACCCGGTGGTAAATCTGGCGGGAAGCAGGATTGATTTTGCCAGGGCAGAGGTTGTCAAAAACGGCGAACACCTGCCCCTGACGGCAAAAGAACACGAGATCCTGTCAGCGCTGTGCCGGAACGCGGGGCGGATCGTGACGATCGACCAGCTGTGCGAGGCGGCCTGGGGAGAGAATCCCTTCGGATATGAGAACAGCCTGATGGCGCATATCCGCAGGATCAGGGAAAAGATCGAGGAAAA
>DXCD01000034.1 GCA_019116185.1 Candidatus Mediterraneibacter stercorigallinarum | reverse complement strand
ACGATTTGTCGGAAAGACTTAAAGGAATGGGATACAGCGTTAATTTCAAAGCGGATGCCTGAGCGCAAGCGAATCGTCCGCTTTGAAATTGTTTTTAGCTGTATCCCATTCCTTTTACGTCTTTCCCAAATCATGGAGCCGGAACCAGAGCCACATCCCCGCCCGCCACGAATACGTCTTAAAATCAACTACGGTTTTCGGACGTTATCTCCATCGGCCGTCTCCCCGACAAATCCAGATTTAATTCATCGGTTCATCTCCAGCTGTGGCCCGACTGCTTTATGTCCCCGGATCACATTCTCGATTTCTTTGAGGTCGGAGGAAGGCAGGTCGCCGGGAATGGTGTTCTTTACGGCGCTTGTTGCGTTTCCGATCTCCAGAGCTCTCTGGCAGTTGTCGGGTTCGGACAGGAGGCCGTACAGCACGCCGGATACATAGGCGTCGCCGCTGCCGATGCGGTCCACGACTTCGATGTTGTGATACGGTTCTTCTTCGAAGAATCTGCCGCTGCGCGCGTCGTAGATGATGGAGCCGAATGTATGCACCTTCGGGCTGTGTACCACGCGCTGGGTGGATGCGACGATGGAGATGGGATAGTCTTCTGTGAAGCTCTTCATGATCTCTTTTGCCTCTCCGGTCTTAAGGAAGGTGAGCCTTGCGGTCTCTTCAGAGCAGAAGAAGATATCCACGTAAGGAAGGATCTGCTCGATGCATTCTCTTGCCTCGTCTCCGGTCCATAAGTTCCCGCGGAAGTTGACGTCAAAGGAAATGAGGGCGCCGGCATCTTTGAAGCGGCGGATCATTTCTATGGCCGTGTTCCGGCACTGCTCGCTCAGGGCGAGTGTGATCCCGCTCGTGTGGAAGCAGCGGGCGGAAGAGAAGAGGGATTCGTCGAAATCATCTATGGAGATGGTGTTGATGGTGGAATGGCGTCTGTCATATACGACTCCTGGTTTTCTGGGGTACGCCCCGTTTTCATAATAGTAGATCCCCAGTCTCGCCTCGGGTGAGGTGTCGTATACCAGGTAATCGTCGCTGACCCCGCAGAAACGGATGCGGTTCTTGGCGTATGTGCCGATATCGTTTGAGGGGAGCTTGGAAATGATGCCTGTTCTCAGGCCGAGAAGGGAGACGCCGGACACTACGTTCAGCTCTGCGCCGCCGACCTGTTTCTGAAGAGTTTCACCGCGCACGAGGCGTTCATTGCTGGGCGGGGAAAGGCGGAGCAGGACTTCGCCGAGTGAAAGAAGGTCAAAAGATTTGTTCATAATGGATACCTCCTGGATAAAAAATCATGCTGCACTGTATGGAAAATACGCAGATATTTTACAGGGGATGCTGCATGGCAGACAGCATCCCCTTTGTTCAAAATTTGGGTTTATATGGAATATAGCGTCATCAAAATTATCTCTGGACACGTCCGGAAGCATCTCCGCCGGCCAGTTTGAGGACTTCGTCCATGGATACCATGTTGAAGTCGCCTTCGATTGAGTGTTTCAGGCAGGAAGCTGCAACTGCGAACTCGATTGCTGCCTGAGAGTCATAGCCGTTTAAGCATGCGCAGATCAGGCCGCCGCCGAAGCTGTCGCCGCCGCCTACACGGTCAACGATGTGCATGGTATATTTCTTGCTGAAATAATAGTCATTTCCGTCATACAGCATAGCGGACCACTTGTTGTCATTTGCTGAGATGGACTCGCGCAGTGTGATGGCAACCTTGGAGAAGCCGAATCTGTCTGCAAGCTGTTTTGCCACGTCCTTATATCCTTCGTGGTTTACCTCGCCCTTTGTAACGTCTGTGTTGGCCGCCTTGATGCCGAATACATCAGAAGCGTCCTCTTCGTTGGCGATGCACACGTCAACGTATTTGCACAGCTCGCCCATTACCTGTCCGGCTTTTTCCTTGGACCACAGTTTGTTCCTGTAGTTCAGGTCGCAGGAAATTGTAACGCCGGCTTCTTTTGCAGCTTTGCAAGCTTCCAGGCAGATCGCAGCGACATCATCGTTGAGCGCCGGCGTGATGCCTGTGAAGTGGAACCACTCTGCACCGTCAAAGATTTCTTTCCAGTTGAAATCTGCTGCAGAGGCAGTCGCGATGGAAGAGCCCGCACGGTCGTAGATGACCTTGGACGGACGCTGGGAAGCTCCTTTCTCCAGGAAATAGATGCCGACTCTGTCGCCGCCGCGCGCGATGTAAGAAGTATCAACGCCGTATTTTCTCAGGGAGTTTACGGCTGCCTGTCCGATCTCGTGTTTCGGAAGCTTTGTGACGAATTTAGCGTCAAATCCATAGTTTGCAAGGGAGACAGCGACATTTGCCTCGCCTCCGCCGTATGTAGCGCCGAAGGTGTCTGCCTGTACGAAACGGTAGTATCCTTCCGGAGCCAGTCTTAACATGATTTCGCCAAATGTGATTACTTTCTTTGCCATTTTATTTACCTCTGCTTTCTTTTACAATTTCAACTGCTTCTTTTACAAGCTCTTTGATCTTATCAAACTCGCCTGCCTTTACAAGGTCGCCCTTTACCATCCAGCTTCCGCCGCATGCAAGGATCCTGTCGTATGCAAGATAGTCTCTGACATTTTTCGGATTGATGCCGCCTGTAGGCATGAACTTCATACCTACATAGGGCGCTGCGATCGCCTTGATGTATGCCAGGCCGCCTGCCTGCTCGGCCGGGAAGAATTTAACAACTTGAAGGCCGTTCTCAATTGCCTGCTCCACATCGCTGGGGTTCGCGCATCCCGGTGTGATGAGGATTCCTTTTTCTACACAATATTTTACAACCTTCGGATTCAGTCCGGGGCTTACGATGAACTTTGCACCTGCTGTGACCGCGCGGTCCACCTGCTCTGTTGTCAGGACAGTGCCTGCTCCGACCAGCATGTTCGGGAATTTCTCTGTCATGATTTTAATGGATTCCTCTGCTGCATCCGTACGGAATGTGACTTCTGCGCACGGAAGGCCGCCTTCACAGAGAGCCTCAGCCAGGGGCTCTGCATCCTTTGCGTCATTGAGGACAACAACAGGAACGATACCGATCTCTTCGATCTGCTTTAATACTTCGTTCATTTTTCTCTCTCCTTTTTGTTTCATAATGTGAAATCGAAAATTAATTTGTAACACATTCTGATTGAAAGTATAATACAGTTTCGCGAAATGTCAAGTAGAGAAATCATGAAAAACAGAAGAAATTTAGGAGAGATGAAATGGTTGCGCAAAGGCGTAAAGCGTGATAGAATATGTTTCATAATATGGAACTGACAGAGATTTCTGAAATGTCGGTCAAGACGCAGAAACTGGGAATAATCAAGACGATGATGTAGAAAAAGGAGGAAGACAATGGAACAGAAAAATCCGATTCAGGTAGCGGGACGTCTGTTCCGGACGCTTGAGCTTCTGGCAGAGACGGGATCCGCAGGGCTGATGGAGCTGAGCAGCAGTCTGGAACTGAACAAGACAACAGCGCACAGAGTGCTGAATTCTCTTATTTATATGGGATACGCCAGACAGAATCCTGTGAGTGGGAAATATGAACCGACTTTTAAGATTGTTGACATGGCGAATAAGATCATGGCAAAAGTGGATATCGTTCAGACC
This sequence comes from Candidatus Mediterraneibacter stercorigallinarum, assembly GCA_019116185.1. GTDB lineage: Bacteria > Bacillota > Clostridia > Lachnospirales > Lachnospiraceae > Mediterraneibacter > Mediterraneibacter stercorigallinarum. The sequence continues at coordinate 4,046 of DXCD01000034.1, read as the reverse complement.
GTGCGCCCTTATCTGAGAAAACTGATGGAAGCCACGGGTGAGACCGTGCACTTTGTAGAGCGGGACGGGATTGATGCAGTATATATTGATAAAGTAGAATCTCTGAACAACGGGATCCAGATGGTATCACGGATCGGCAGCAGGATTCCTCTGTACTGTTCGGGAGTGGGCAAAGCCATGGTGGCAGGAATGGACGAGTGGGAGATAGAGGAAATATGGAACAACAGTGAAATTGTCCGCCTGACACCGTTTACGGTCACAGACTATGACGACTTTAAGGCGGAACTGCAGGAAATCAGAGAGAGAGGGTACGCACTGGACAATGAAGAAAATGAGACCGGTGTAAGGTGTATTGCCTGCAGCCTGAAGGAGCCCATGGGAAGCGCGCGCCACGCGTTCAGTATCTCCGCCCCGGTCAGCCGTATGGACAATGCCCGTATCAGTGAGCTGGCGGGCTATGTCATGCAGACAAAGGCGGAGATTGAGAAAAATCTGGCTAAGAGTTGAATTGGGCATATTTTTTCGGTGATACACCCACTGCCTTGGAGAAAGCCTTGAGGAAGTTGCTGTAATCGTTGAAACCACATGCCTCGCATGCCTCATTCACAGAATACCCCTGACTGAGCAGGGATTTGGACAAGGTGATCCGTTTTGCCGTGATGTATTTGTTGATCGTTGTCCCTGTTGCTGCCTTGAAGATCCGGCAGATATAAGAACTGCTCAGATAAAAATTGGCGGACAGGGTGTCCAGCGACAGATCCTCCTGGATGTGTGTATTAATATAAGAAAGAATATCATCGACCTGCGCGTGATAGCCGGCGGCGTTTTCATCTTCTCCGGACTCTGCGGTCCGGCAGCGCTTGTCGAAAGCGCGGTTCAGGAAGACCATTAATTCCAGGAATACCGCCCGGTCCAGAATGTCCTCGCCGAGCCCGGCATTGTCCGGGAAACGGTGGAGGTAATACAGGAAGCGGCGCTGTTCCTCGGCAGAGAGGTGCAGGCGGTGCGGCATTTCTGTCTCGCGGAAGTGGAAGCAGCGGTCCAGATCCGTTTTTTCGGTGGAGATCTGTTTCAAATAGTCCGGGTCAATGGATACAATGATCCGCTCGTGTTTCTGCTTGTCCACCTGGGAAAGGTAATGGCTCTCGAACTGGTTGATCAGAAACAGATCACCGTCCTGGATGTCGTAAAAGCAGTTGTCGATGAGAAACTGTTTGCCCCCGGATATGGAATAATAGATCTCATAACAGTTATGGATGTGCATGTCCATTGCCTTCTCGTCATTATAGAGATGTGCAAACGCAAAGGAGTGGCTTTCCATACAGTTTTTCATGGATTCTTTGCATGAGGAAGATGCTTTCATATATTATAGTCCTCCTTTGGGATAAGATTTACCATAATTATAGAAGGGGTGTTCAGAATTTTCAATATTTATATCAAAAAAACACGAGAAATGGAATAAAGCGAATGATATACTATGATCAGAAAATAGAAATGAACTAAAAGGCGGAATGTCGAAAGGATATTCGCCCTGCCGCTGGAAGCGCGGCTTAAAAGAAGAAAGGAGAATCATCATGGAAGTAAGGACAGCAGCTTCACCAAAGGATGTGAAGCATTATACAACAGACAGACTGAGAGAGGAGTTTCTGATCCAGAATCTGTTCCAGGCGGACAAGATCAATCTGGTGTACAGCCATATTGACCGTATCATCACCGGAGCGGCGGTGCCGGTAAATGAGAAACTTGTGCTCACGGCAGGAGACGAGCTCAGAGCAGAGTATTTCCTTCAGAGAAGAGAGATGGGGCTGATCAACATCGGCGGCGATGGGATCGTTACGATCGACGGACGTGTATACGAGATCAACGCGCGCGATGGAATGTACATCGGACGCGGATCCAAGGATATCTCCTTTGAGAGCAAGGATGCGGCGAACCCGGCAAAATTCTATCTGAACAGCGCGCCGGCGCACACTGAGTACCCGACAGTTCATATTAAGCTGGAAGGAGAGCCGGAAGAAGGCGTTGTGATCGTTAAAGATGAGAACAAAGTGGAGCTGGGAACACTGGAAGATTCCAACCACAGAGTAATCAACAAATACATTGTGACAGGGCAGGTACAGAGCTGCCAGCTTGCAATGGGACTGACAAAGCTCCTGCCGGGAAGCGTATGGAACACAATGCCGGCTCACACACATGACAGACGTATGGAAGTATATCTGTACTTTGATATGGAAGACGACGCTTTTGTTGTTCATTATATGGGAGAGCCTCAGGAGACAAGACACATCATCATGCACAACGAAGAGGCTGTTATTTCACCGAGCTGGTCCATCCATTCAGGATGCGGTTCCAGAGCATACACATTCATCTGGGGAATGTGCGGAGAGAACCAGGATTACGGCGATATGGACAATATCGAGAATAAAGATCTGAGATAATAAAGAAAAAGGAGAGAAGAAAAATGGTAAACTTTTCACTGGAAGGTAAAATTGCACTTGTAACAGGCGCGTCCTACGGGATCGGATTTGGTATTGCATCTGCTTATGCAGAGGCAGGCGCGACAATCTGCTTCAACGATATCAATCAGGAGAAGGTTGACATGGGACTTGCTTCCTACAAAGAAGCAGGCATCGAAGCTCACGGATATGTATGCGACGTAACAGATGAAGAGCAGGTTAAAGCAATGGTTGCTAAGATCAACGAAGAAGTCGGAGTAATCGATATCCTTGTAAATAATGCAGGTATCATTATGAGAAAACCCATGCTTGAGATGGAAGCTGATGAGTTCCGCAAAGTGATTGACGTTGACCTGAATGCTCCGTTCATCGTTTCCAAGGCAGTTATCCCGGGAATGATCGAAAAAGGACATGGAAAGATCATCAACATCTGCTCCATGATGAGCGAGCTCGGACGTGAGACTGTATCCGCTTACGCGGCAGCAAAGGGCGGACTTAAGATGCTCACAAGAAATATCTGCTCTGAGTACGGCGAGTACAACATCCAGTGCAACGGCATCGGACCTGGATACATCGCGACACCTCAGACAGCTCCGCTCCGCGAGCGCCAGGCGGACGGAAGCAGACATCCGTTCGACCAGTTCATCGTGTCCAAGACACCGGCTGCAAGATGGGGCAACCCGGAAGATCTCCAGGGACCGGCAGTGTTCCTTGCTTCCGATGCATCTGATTTCGTGAATGGACACATCCTGTATGTGGACGGCGGAATCCTTGCTTACATCGGCAAACAGCCGTAATATCAAGAACGCAGAGTCTGTACAGAAGAATAAAGAGACTTTTGCATCAGGGGTGCGCAAAGAAGCGTGCCCCTGTACAGTATCAAGGGAAAGGAGAATGGTATGTTAGTAGCAGCCAGGACCCATGACTATGGGAAGCAGCCCATTGACAGCCTTGCAGGACTGCTGAAGTCAGAAGGCATTGACGCGGCGCAGCTTGTGCTGCCGAAAGGATTTACAGAGATTGGGTCTTACGATGAAGTGACGCCGGAGATCATAGAGAGGATCCGCGCGAATTTTGAGAAAGAAGGAATTAAGATCCATATTCTGGGGTGCTATATGGACCTGGGCAATCCGGATGATGATGTGAGGAAACAGGCTGTTGATACATTTAAAAAGTGCCTTGCATTCAACAAGACACTTGGCGCGTCCATCGTCGGATCAGAGACTGCCTACCCGCGTTTAAATGATGAGGAGAAAAAAATCTGGCATCCATATATGATGGACAGTATTGCGCGCCTTGTGGAAGAGGCGGAACGCCTGGATGTGGACATGGCGGTTGAGCCGGTATACTGGCATCCGCTGAAGGACCTTGAGACAGCGGCCATGGTTTTTGAGAAAATGAACAGCTCCCATCTGAAGATGATCTTTGATCCGGCAAATGTACTGGAACATCCGGAGATCGATCAGGACAGCTATTGGAGACAATGGCTCGCAGAACTGGGAGATAAGATCGAGGCCATTCACATGAAAGATTTTGTGCTGGGGTCGGACAGGGAGTACTGCCCGGTATGCTTGGGAGAGGGCGTGATCC
>DXCD01000033.1 GCA_019116185.1 Candidatus Mediterraneibacter stercorigallinarum | reverse complement strand
CTTCTTTATTTTTACACTTTTTATACATATACTCTTTACCAAGAAGAATTGATGCATTGATCTCCCCGTCTTTTTTCATCTTCACATAAGAATAGAGTGCGTAAATCCCGCAGGCAAATACAACGATGCCTATAAATCCCCAAATGCTGTCCGTATTTTCCATGATCTTCTCTCCTTATACTCCAAGAATCTCTTTCACCGTGTCTTTCATAGCACCCGCCTCACACTCGCGGCTGTGTCTGATCTCTGAACTGCGGATCTCTTCAATCGCCTTCGGGATCTCTGTCCCGGAAATCCGGCTCAGCTCATCGATCAGGTCAAATTCATCTGCTGATGCATACTTCTCATCGATTGCCGTCATCACGCTGTGAATGAATTTATAAGGGCTCGCCGTAGAAGCCACAAGGCACTTTCTGCCATCCCCGCTGTCTTTACGGTACTTTGCGCACACAGATGCAGCAACCGCTGTGTGGGTATCCATCACATAGCCCGTATGTTCATATGTTCTGCAGATCGTCTCTTTGCATTCCGTCTCTGTCGCAAATCCTCCGGCGAAATCTTCCAGTTTCTCCCGCATCTCTGTTGTGATCTCATATGCACCTTTTTCCCTTAACTGTGCCATAAGTTCTGCATTCTTCTCCGCATCCTGTCCTGCGATCGTATAGATCAGGCGCTCCAGATTACTGGAGATCAGGATATCCATAGACGGGGATGATGTCAGGATAAATTCTCGGTTCCTGTCATATACACCTGTCCGGAAGAAATCAAAGAGAACCTTATTTTCATTGGAGGCACAGATCAATTTCCCGATCGGCACGCCCATCTGCTTTGCATAGTATGCGGCAAGAATATTTCCGAAATTTCCTGTGGGCACTGTCACATTGATCTCCTCGCCGGAAGTAATCTCCTCGTTTTCAAGGAGCTTTGCATAGGCATATACATAATATACAATCTGCGGTACAAGACGCCCGATATTGATGGAATTTGCGGATGAGAACTGATACCCCGCCTCTGCAAGCTCCTTTTCCAGGTCTCTGTCCTCAAATATCTCTTTTACACCGCTCTGCGCATTGTCAAAGTTGCCGTGGATGGCCACAACAGAAGTATTGTCTCCTTTCTGCGTCACCATCTGAAGCTCCTGGATCCGGCTCACGCCTCCCTTCGGATAGAACACGATGATCTTTGTCCCCGGGACATCCGCAAATCCGGCAAGTGCCGCTTTCCCTGTATCTCCTGATGTCGCTGTCAGGATCACGATCTCCTTTGTCACATGATTCTTCTTTGCCGCTGTCGTGAGCAGATGCGGCAGGATAGAAAGCGCCATGTCTTTAAATGCAATCGTCGCGCCATGAAACAGCTCCAGATGATAAGTGTCACCCACTTTCACCAGAGGAGCGATCACCTCTGTATCAAACTTAGAATCATAAGCACTGTTAATACAGTGCTTTAATTCTTCCTCCGTAAAATCTGTGAGGAACTGCTTCATTACCTCATAGGCTGTCTCCTGATAAGACATGCTCTTAAGTTCCTCCATCGTGACATCCAGCTTCGGGATATACTCCGGAACGAACAGGCCTCCGTCATCTGCAAGCCCTTTCAGGATCGCCTCGGATGCCGTAACCTTTTTCTCTGCGTTTCTTGTACTGTTGTATAATAGATTCATCATTTTACCCTCTTTTTCTTCCGCCGCGCCAAGTCAGATCAAGACAGACCCTGCGGACCATCTGCTGGATGGTATTATATCACAGGTCTGCGCCGTACGCAATTTAAGAATGGCTGTCCGGCGCGATTCAGACGCGCTGCTTATTTCTTACTTATTTCTCTGCTGTACGCATCCTTCCGCTCAAGATGATCGCCACAATACCGCACAGGGCCATCAGGATCGGATATACCAGATACGGGATCATGTCAAATGGTGTCAGCCCTGTAAGCGTAGCCGCCGACAAAAGCTGGGCTCCGTACGGGATCAGTCCCTGTCCCACAGAAGTATACATATCCAGCAGGGATGCAGACCGCTTCGGGTCCACCCCGTATTCTTCACTGATCTCCTTTGCAATCGGACCTGACATCACGATCGCCACTGTATTGTTCGCCGTACACATATCCACAAGGAGCGCCAGAAGAGCGATTCCAGCCTGGGCGCCTCTCTTTCCGCGTATCCTGCTCCGGATCAGGTTCAGGATATAGTGGATGCCTCCGTTTGCCCTTACAAGGGACACAATACATGCAACAATAATGGAGATCACTGTGATGTCATACATGGAAGTCACGCCGTCTCCTACCACGGTAAACATTTCTGACAGGGCGATATTTCCCATGGCCACGCCTACTATAAGGGAGAGAACAGTGCCGCCGATTAATACAAGAAATACATTGATGCCTATGAGCGCTCCGACAAGCACCACCACATACGGCAGAACCTCCAGCAGATTATAGTCTCCGATCTCTTTGAGCTTGTAATTCATTCCTCCTGTGATCAGCCAGAAGAAGATCACCGTTATGACCGCAGCCGGAAGGACAATCAGAAAATTCGCCTTAAACTTGTCCTTCATCTCACATCCCTGTGTTTTGACCGCTGCAATTGTCGTGTCCGAGATCATGGAAAGGTTGTCCCCGAACATAGCGCCGCACACCACTGCAGCAGTGCAGACCGCCAGAGAAAATCCGGTCTGCCTGCTGACCTCCGCCGCGATCGGGGCAAGAGCGGCGATCGTTCCCATTGAAGTACCCATTGATACGGAAATAAAACATCCGATCACAAAAAGCCCTGCCACCACAAAATGAGCCGGGATCAGTGACAATCCCAGATTCACTGTGCTTTCCACTCCGCCTGCCGCGGTCACCGCGCCGGAGAAGCCTCCCGCGCAGAGAAAGATCAGGCACATGGTGATGATATTTTCCTCTCCCACTCCTTCTGCGATCAATCTGATCTTTTCCTGAAAACCGACGTTTCGGTTCTGCAGGAACGCCACGGACAAAGCGATCAAAAACGCCACGATAGCAGGCATTGCATAAAAATCATTAAATACGATCCCCGCTCCGAGGAAGATCACCAGAAAGACTCCGATCGGCAGAAGCGCCGACGCTTTTCCTTTTACTTGATTCTCACCGCTCATAAAGTTTTTTCCTTTCAATAGCCGAAAAGGGCTGCTGCGCGAACATGCGCCGCATCCCTTTCTTCCTTATTTATTCCGGCATTTCACTCCGGACATCCGGCAGCTGTAAATCTGCTGCTTTTCCCCGTTACTTTTTCTTACTGTTCGTATAATTCACAAGTCCGCCTGCCGCGATCAGTTTCTGCATGAATTCCGGGAAAGGCTGCCCCTGGAATTCCGTTCCTTTCGTGCGATTGTAGATCTTGCCGCTGTCAAAATCCACCTCAACCTCGTCTCCCGCATCAATGCCTCTTGCAGCTTCCGGGCACTCGATAATCGGAAGACCGATATTGATCGCATTGCGATAGAAGATCCTCGCAAATGTCTCTGCAATAATACAGCTCACGCCCGCTGTTTTCAGACAAAGCGGTGCATGTTCCCTGGAAGAACCGCAGCCGAAATTCTTGTTCGCCACAATCAGGTCGCCCGGCTGAACCTTTTTCACAAAATCCGGGTCAATATCCACCATTGCATGGCTCGCAAGCTCTTTTGCGTCAAAAGAATTCAGATATCTGGCAGGGATGATCACGTCTGTGTCCACGTTATCCCCATATTTAAAAACATGTCCTTTTGCTCTCATTTACCTGTCCCCCGCTTTCTGTGTGCTGTCCTTCCCTGCTTCGTCCGCCGAAATCTTCTCAGGGTTTGCGATGTATCCCGCGATCGCGCTCGCCGCCGCCACTTCCGGCGATGCCAGATAGATCAGAGAATCCACATGTCCCATGCGTCCCACGAAGTTGCGGTTCGTTGTTGATACACATTTCTCTCCTGCTGCCATGACGCCCATGTGGCCGCCCATGCACGGGCCGCAGCTCGGCGTGTTCACCGCGCAGCCTGCATCAACAAAGATGTCAAGAAGACCTTCTTTGATACATTCCTTATAGATCTTCTGCGTCGCCGGCACGACCATGACACGCACATCCGGATGCACGGTGTGGCCTTTCAGGATCGCTGCTGCTTTTCTCATATCCTCCATTCGCCCGTTCGTGCAGGAACCGATGACAACCTGATCGATCTTGATCGGCTCCATTGTCTCCACTTCATCAATGGTCTTCGCATTTCCCGGGAGATGGGGGAACGCCACAGTCGGACGGACTTCTGACAGATCGATGGTGATGACCTCGTCATACTGCGCGTCTTCATCTGCTTCATAGATGGTATACGGTTTCTTTGAATGTTCCTTTATATAAGCCAGCGCCTGGTCATCCACCGGGAAAATCCCGTTCTTTGCTCCCGCCTCGATCGCCATGTTCGCCATGGTGAAGCGGTCATCCATGGACAGATTCGCAATTCCGTCGCCCGTAAACTCCATAGACTTATACAAAGCACCGTCCACGCCGATCTGTCCGATGATGTGGATAATGATATCTTTGCCGCTCACATATTTTCCCGGCTTTCCCGTCAGCACAAACTTGATCGCGCTGGGCACCTTGAACCAGATCTCTCCGGTTGCCATGCCTGTCGCTACATCTGTTGTACCCATGCCTGTCGAGAACGCCCCCAGAGCGCCGTATGTACAAGTATGTGAATCCGCGCCGATAATACACTCCCCGGCTGTCACCACGCCTGCCTCCGGAAGGATCGCATGCTCCACGCCGGATTTGCCCTGCTCAAAATACCAGGTCAGTCCCTGTTCCTTCGCATACTCGCGGATCGCCTTGGAATTCTCCGCGGACTTGATATCCTTATTCGGCGTAAAATGATCCGGCACAAATACCACCTTATCCTTGTCAAACACATGATCCGACATCTGCTTAATGATCGGAAGGGCCATAGGCCCGGTAATATCATTTGCCATGACCACGTCCAGCTTCGCCTCGATCAGCTGGCCCGCTTCCACGGAATCAAGACCAGCATGGGCTGCCAGGATCTTCTGCGTCATTGTCATTCCCATTGAGAAAGCCTCCTTTATGTATGTTTCGGGACGTAGTCATTTTCAATTTTACTACGTCCCCAATTGAAAATTGCCCTGTCCCTTTTTTTACTTTTTTACAATGTATCCCTTTGCAGTCAGCGCCTCTGCGCACAGGACCGCTCCGCCAGCCGCGCCTCTGACTGTATTATGGGACAGCCCGATGAATTTGTAGTCATACATACTGTCCTCTCTTAAACGTCCGATGGACACGCCCATACCGTTCTCATAATCTACATCTAACGTCACCTGAGGACGGTTGTCTTCCTCAAGGTACTGGATGAACTGCTTCGGCGCGCTCGGAAGTCCTGCCTCCTGGGGGAAACCTTTGAAGTTCACAAGCTTCTCGATGAGCTGTTCTTTGGTCGGTTTCTTTTCGAAGTTAATGAACACTGCCGCTGTGTGTCCGTTCAGCACCGGGACACGCACGCACTGGCATGTGATCTTCGGGAGCTCTGCCTTTACGATCTCACCGTTCTCCACTTTTCCGAGGACACGAAGCGGCTCCTGCTCGCTCTTCTCTTCCTCGCCGCCGATAAACGGAATGATATTTCCCACCATCTCCGGCCAGTCTTTGAAAGTCTTTCCAGCGCCTGAAATCGCCTGGTATGTGGTAACTACCAGTTCCTTCGGTCCGAACTCTTTCCATGCTGCAAGGCACGGAGCATAGCTCTGAATGGAGCAGTTCGGCTTCACAGCAATGAATCCGCGAGTTGTGCCGAGACGTTTTCTCTGATCCGGGATCACATCAAAGTGAGCCGCATTGATCTCCGGCACTACCATCGGCACATCCGGTGTCCAGCGGTGCGCGCTGTTGTTGGACACAACCGGTGTCTCTGTCTTTGCATACGCTTCCTCAATCGCTTTGATCTCGTCTTTGCTCATGTCCACAGCGCTGAATACAAAATCAACGGTAGATGCCACATGCTCCACGTCGTTTACATTGAGCACAACAAGCTTCTTTACAGCTTCCGGCATGGGAGTGTCCATTTTCCAACGGTCTCCCACAGCCTCCTCATATGTCTTTCCTGCGGAACGCGGGCTTGCAGCCACAGTCACCACTTCGAACCACGGGTGGTTCTCTAAAAGAGCGATGAAACGCTGCCCCACCATTCCTGTTGCGCCTAAAATACCTACTTTTAATTTCTGATCCATATCTTTATTCCTTTCTCTCTGTTCTTATCTGTTTATTCTGCGTCCAGATAGGCTTCCTCCTCAGCGATGACCTTCTCCATCGCCGCCTTCCCCGGCGCTCCGATGGTATTTCTCATCTCCACGCAGGTCTTCATACTGATCGCGTCGTAAATGTCTTCCTCAAACACCGGAGAGACCGCCTTGAACTCCTCCAGCGTCATATCATCCAGCGCGATTTTCCTGTCAATGCAGTACAGCACCAGCTGCCCCACGATCCCGTGGGCGTCGCGGAATGGAACCCCGTGGTTCACCAGATAATCTGCCGCGTCCGTGGCATTGGTAAATCCATGCTTCGCGCTCTCCTCCATCCGGTCCGCATGAAACTTCATCGTCCTCAGCATCCCAGTAAATAATGCCAGACATCCTTTGGTCGTGTCAATGGCATCAAATACCAGTTCCTTATCCTCCTGCATATCCTTATTATACGCAAGGGGGATACCTTTCATTGTGGTGAGCAGCGACGTCAGCGCGCCGTACACCCTTCCCGTCTTCCCGCGCACCAGTTCGGCGATATCGGGATTTTTCTTCTGCGGCATGATACTGCTGCCTGTGCTGTATGCGTCGTCAATCTCCACGAATTTATATTCATTGGAATTCCAGATAATGACTTCTTCAGAAAAGCGGCTCAGATGCATCATTACCGTAGACATC
>DXCD01000032.1 GCA_019116185.1 Candidatus Mediterraneibacter stercorigallinarum | reverse complement strand
CACCCAGCCGATTATGGAGCTGGCAGGGCTCTCGCAGGAGATGGCGAATCTGAACTTTGATGCAAAATATACAAGCGGAGGAAGCAATGAGATCGGTGTGCTCGGCAGCAATTTCAACAGAATGTCAGAACAGCTTGAGAAGACAGTGTCTGAGCTGAAGCGGGCGAATAATCAGCTGCAGAAGGATATCGAGCAGAAAGAGAAGATCGAGGATATGAGGAATGAATTCCTCGGCAATGTGTCCCATGAACTCAAGACACCGATCGCCCTCATCCAGGGGTATGCGGAAGGTCTTAAGGAAGGGGTCAATGATGATCCGGAAAGCCGGGAATTCTACTGTGATGTCATCATGGATGAGGCGGGGAAGATGAACCGGATGGTGAGAAATCTGCTCACTCTGAATCAGCTTGAGTTCGGATCGGACGAGGTGCAGTTTGAGCGGTTTGACATTGTCAGTCTTGTGCGCGGCGTGATTGCAAGCTGTGAGATCCTGATTCAGCAGGCGGACGCAACCGTTGATTTTATAGCGGATGAGAAGCTTTTCGTCTGGGCGGATGAGTTTAAGACCGAGCAGGTAATGCGCAATTACCTGACAAATGCCATCCACCATGTGGAAAATGAGCGGAGGATTGAGGTGAGGATCGTCTCAATGGATGGAAAGGCGCGTGTCACGGTATTCAACAGCGGTAAACCGATTCCGGAAGAAGATCTGCCGAAATTATGGGACAAGTTCTATAAAGTGGACAAAGCGCATACAAGAGAGTATGGCGGAAATGGAATCGGCCTGTCGATTGTTAAAGCGATTATGGAGTCCTTCCATCAGAAGTACGGGGTCAGAAATTTTGATAATGGAGTGGCGTTCTGGTTTGAACTGGACGCTAAGATGGAAAATACTTCTTTACATTAACGTGAAAATGCGATAAAATGTTAACGTTATAGAAGAATGTTGAGGCATACGGCATGCCGACTGCCAGAAGCGGGCGTGCCGTATGCCTCAAATATATTCTGCTCAAAAACAGTCAGCAGACCGCGCGGAACGGATTAAAAGAACCGTCTGTGATGAAATGAGCTGAGAAATGAGAGTAAGGAGGACTGTGCAATGTATGACAAGATTTACAGTGTGGTCCAGTCTGTCGATGATTTCGTATGGGGCTGGGGCATGATTGCTCTTCTGCTTGGAACTCATGTGTTCCTGACGATCAGGACCGGGTTCATCCAGAGGAAGACGATTACAAAAGGGATTCCCCTTTCTGTCGCAAAAGAGGAGGGCGCTGACGGCGAAGTAAGCCAGTTCGGAGCCCTGGCAACTGCGCTGGCGTCCACGATCGGAACGGGTAATATCATCGGCGTTGGAACAGCTATCGCCCTTGGCGGCCCCGGAGCCGTACTCTGGTGCTGGCTGACCGGTGTGTTCGGTATCGCTACCAAATACGCTGAGTCCCTGATCGCGGTAAAATACCGTGTGAAGACAGCGGACGGCCGTATGCAGGGCGGCGCCATGTACGCGCTGGAGCGCGGGCTGAACATGAAATGGCTGGGAATGATTTTCGCGGTATTCGCGGGATTCGCTTCCTTTGGAATCGGCTGTGCAACTCAGGTAAACGCCATTGCGGAAGTATGTGATTCCAATCTCGGTATCGATCCCTGGATCGTTGGTGTTGTCATTGCTGTTCTCACTGCGTTCGTAATATTCGGCGGCATAAAATCCATTGCAAGTGTGTGTGAAAAACTGGTGCCGTTTATGGCGGCGTTCTATGTGCTCGGCTGCGTGATCATTCTCGGAGTTAACCATGAATACGTAATTCCGGCAATCACAACGATCTGCCAGCTTGCGTTCGCGGATCAGGGAGCAGTGGTAGGCGGTCTTGTCGGCGGCGGTCTCCGCTACGCGATCCAGTACGGAGTTGCAAGAGGGCTGTTCTCCAATGAGTCCGGTATGGGGTCCGCTCCGATTGCGGCAGCTGCGGCGAAGACGAAAAACCCGGTAAGACAGGCGCTCGTTTCCTCTACGGGAACATTCTGGGATACGGTCGTTGTCTGCCTGATGACAGGGCTTGTGCTTGTCTCTACCATGATGAAAAACCCTGCGATCTCGGCAGGGGGAATTACGGACGGCGGAGAACTGACCACGATCGCGTTTTCACAGATTCCGTATGTCGGACCGATCATCCTGGTTGTTGGAATTATCACGTTCGCATATTCCACAATTCTCGGATGGGCTTATTACGGGGAGCGGTGCGTGGAGTACTTCTCCGGTAAGATTGGTCTTATTCCTTACCGTGTGCTTTACATAATCGTGGCCCTGATTGCACCGGTTCTGGCGCTGGATCTTGTGTGGAAGATCGCGGACATTCTGAACGCGCTGATGGCGATTCCAAACCTGATCGCCGTGCTGCTGCTGTCACCGGTGATTGTAAAAGAGACGAAGAAATATGTTAAAAATCTGGATGCAGTGGATGATACACCGATTCCGGTTGTCGAGACCGGCGTTGGAAAGAAGAGAAAATAATACGTGAGGAAATATGTTTGTATAGCGGGAGGAAAGCAGAGATGATAGCTGTCATAGATTATGATGCAGGAAACATAAAAAGCGTGGAAAAAGCACTGGATTTTCTGGGTCAGGAAGCGGATGTGACCGGGGAAAAGGAAAAGATCCTGGCAGCGGATCACGTGATCCTGCCCGGTGTGGGCGCCTTCGGGGATGCCATGGAAAACCTCAGATCCAGAGGGCTTGATCAGGTAATTTATGAGGTGATCAGAAGAGGGACTCCGTTTTTAGGCATCTGTCTCGGACTGCAGCTTCTGTTTGAGCGAAGCGATGAGGCGCCTGGCGCGGAAGGACTCGGCGTTCTGAAAGGAGAGATCCTCCGCATCCCGGAATCCGATGGACTGAAGATCCCTCATATGGGATGGAATTCTCTTCATCTTCAAAATAACGGGCGGCTGTTCAGGGGCGTGGAGGAAAATGCGTATGTGTATTTTGTTCATTCCTATTATCTGAAGGCCGCGGATGAGAGTATTGTCAAAGCGTCCACCGAGTACGGGACACATATCCAT
>DXCD01000031.1 GCA_019116185.1 Candidatus Mediterraneibacter stercorigallinarum | reverse complement strand
ATAAGCTGCTGGAAGCATTTGAAAGTTTTGTATTCCCCCAAAATTCTGCTGATAAGCAAGAAGAAATGTCAGCAGAGGAGAATGTTTCGGATGAACAGAATGCGGTGGGAGCGGCTGTCCAGCAGATTACGTCTGGGACAGAATATATGAGAGCGGTCAAATTACATAATGAAGGCAAGTATGAAGACGCTGTGGCAGTAGAACAAGAACTGATCCGGCAAGAGCCGAAAAATGTCCGGTATTACCGTATTCTGTGGCTGACTCTTTATGCGATGGGAAAATACAGCGAGGCGGAAAAAGCGGCGCGGCAGGCTCTGGAGTTAGAACCGGGAAGTGCGGATATCCATATAGACCTGAGCGTAGCGCTGCGCGATAAGGGGGAAATGGATAAAGCAGTAGAAGCGGCAGGAAAAGCAATACAGTTGGATCCGCAGAATGCGCGGTGCTATGCCAGCCTGGGAAGGACTTTGTGTCAAATGGGCAGATATCCAGAAGCAAAGGAAAACTTGGAAACAGCGATAAAACTTGCGCCTGATAAAGATTATTACCGGGAGGATTTAGAGCAGGTTCTGGATAAATTAAAATAATAAAAGAAAGCCGGGGATATCGTTATGAACTCTCTGCGATGGATGGTTTACAAAAGCGCCCGTACCCGTTATAATAAGTAGCGATTGAATAAAGAATGTGAGGAACATAACTATGGTTGAAAAGACAATGGATAAGATCGTGGCTCTCGCAAAATCCCGCGGATTCGTATATCCGGGTTCCGAGATTTACGGCGGCCTTGCGAACACATGGGATTACGGCAATCTCGGTGTGGAGCTGAAAAATAACGTAAAGAAAGCATGGTGGAAGAAATTCGTGCAGGAAAATCCTTATAACGTGGGAGTTGACTGCGCAATCCTGATGAACCCGCAGACATGGGTGGCGTCCGGACATCTGGGCGGATTCAGCGATCCGCTGATGGACTGTAAAGAATGCCATGAGCGTTTCCGCGCGGATAAGCTGATCGAGGATTACTGCGAGGAAAAGGGAATCGAGCTGGATGGTTCTGTGGACGGATGGTCACAGGAGCAGATGACAGCATTTATCAATGAGCACCAGATCCCGTGCCCGACCTGCGGCAAGCACAATTTCACGGATATCCGTCAGTTCAACCTGATGTTCAAGACATTCCAGGGCGTGACTGAGGATGCGAAGAATACAGTGTACTTAAGACCGGAGACTGCACAGGGTATTTTCGTAAACTTTAAAAATGTACAGCGTACTTCCAGAAAGAAGCTGCCGTTCGGTATCGCGCAGATCGGAAAATCCTTCCGAAACGAGATCACGCCGGGCAACTTTACATTCCGTACAAGAGAGTTCGAGCAGATGGAGCTTGAGTTCTTTTGCAAGCCGGACACTGACCTTGAGTGGTTTGACTACTGGAAGAATTTCTGCCTGAACTGGCTGTCATCTCTCGGACTGAAAGACGATGAGGTTCGCTACCGTGACCACGACAAAGAAGAACTGTCATTTTACAGTAAGGCAACTACGGACGTGGAATTCCTCTTCCCGTTCGGATGGGGCGAGCTGTGGGGCATCGCGGATCGTACGGACTATGACCTGACACAGCATCAGAATGTATCCGGTCAGGATCTGACTTATTTTGACGATGAAGCGAAAGAGAAATATATTCCGTATGTGATCGAGCCGTCTCTCGGCGCGGACCGTATGGTGCTGGCGTTCCTGTGCAGCGCGTATGACGAGGAAAATATCGGCACAGAGGATAAGCCGGATATGCGTACGGTACTTCATTTCCACCCGGCGCTGGCTCCGGTGAAGATCGGCGTGCTTCCGCTCTCCAAGAAGCTCAATGAAGGGGCAGAGAAAATCTACGCAGAGCTGTGCAAATATTATAACTGCGAGTTTGATGACCGTGGAAATATCGGAAAACGCTACCGCAGGCAGGATGAGATCGGGACTCCGTTCTGTGTGACGTACGACTTTGAGTCAGAGGAAGACGGGGCTGTCACTGTCCGTGACCGTGATACCATGGAACAGGAGAGAGTCAAGATTGAAGATCTGAAAGCATATTTTGAGAAAAAATTTGAGTGGTAATATATTCGGGGACGTAGTAAAATACGATTTCACTACGTCCCCAATCAATAATGGACGTGTCCCAAATTGAATTTTACCCTGTCCCAAACCGTGAAAGGGGTGACAGGATGCCGCGTAACGCGCGTCGAAGGAGCAGCACAGATTTATATCATGTGATAGCAAGAGGGATTAATAAAGAGCCTATTTTTAAACAGAAAAGAGAGAAGAACAATTTCATAAGGCTTCTTCTGAAGCATCTTAAAGATCGTGATATTGAAATATATGCGTATGTTATTATGTCGACGCATTTCCATATTCTGATTCGCGTTGATCTGAAACTCTTATCTAGTTATTTGGCCATTGTCTTGGCAGAATTCGCAGAGTATTACAATTTTAAACACAATCGAAACGGTCATGTTTTTCAGGACAGATTTAAAAGTGAATGTGTGGAAACTCCGCAGTATTTTTGGAATTGTATCAGATATATCCATATGAATCCGGTAAACGCCAATGTTGTGAAAGCACCTTTAAACTATACTTTTTCAAGTCTGAAAGAATATGAAACCGGAAAAAGCCAGATAATACATCCGAAAGCGATAGATTTTTACAAATCTGAGTTTACAGACTTTAAAGAATTCCTCGCCTTCCATACAAAAACACAAAGGCAGATTTTTCTGGATATACCGGAAGAAGTAGAAATTCAGCTTATAAAAGCAGCGCTGAACCTTCTGGGTCAAGAGGCATATTTAAACGGTTTTGAAAGCCCGCAGGAGATCATTGAAAGTATTGAAATGAGACGGCGGTATAAAGAAAAACTGCAAAAGGAATTGAAGATATCAAAAGCAAAAACAGAACGATTGTATCGACATGTAAAAAGTTGTATAATTGGAAAATAGTCAAAAAGGGACAGGGTAAAATTCAATTTGGGACGTAGTAAAATCTGGTTTCACTACGTCCCCGAAGAAAGGAGAACTGAATGAAACAGAACATCTGGACATCTTACAATGAAAATCAACTGCAGGAACTGCAGGGCATTACAGACAGATATAAATCCTGCCTTGACGCAGGCAAAACGGAGCGCGAGTGTGTGGAGCTGAGCATCCGCATGGCGCAGGAAGCGGGATACCGTGACCTGAAAGACGTGATGGCAGCAGGGGAAAGCCTGAAATCCGGTGACAAGGTCTATGCAGTGAACATGGACAAGATGCTGGCGCTCTTCCGTATCGGAGAAGAACCGCTCTCCGCGGGAATGAATATCCTGGGCGCGCATATTGATTCCCCCCGTATCGACGTGAAGCAGAACCCGCTCTATGAAAGTGAAGGGTTCTCTTATCTTGACACGCACTATTACGGCGGCATCAAGAAATATCAGTGGGTGGCGCAGCCTCTTTCCCTGCACGGAGTTGTTGTGAAAAAGGACGGCACTGTGGAGAAGGTGAATATCGGAGAGAATGAAGGCGATCCGGTATTTGTGATCACGGACCTTCTGGTGCACCTGGCTCAGGAACAGCTTGAGAAAAAAGCGTCCAAAGTGATTGACGGGGAGAAACTGGACCTGCTCATCGGAAACCGCCCGGTCAGCGAGGTGGTTGAGGACAAAGATCAGAAAGAAACAGTCAAAGCCAATATCCTTTATCTTTTAAAAGAAAAATATAATATGGATGAAGATGATTTCGCTTCCGCGGAGCTGGAGATTGTCCCGGCGGGCAAGGCCAGGGACTGCGGGCTTGACCGGAGCATGATCCTCTCCTACGGGCAGGACGACCGTGTGTGCGCATTTACATCCCTGTTTGCAATGCTGGACGTGACAGAAGCGAAGAAAACCGGGTGCTGTCTCCTGGTAGATAAGGAAGAGATCGGAAGCGTGGGAGCCACGGGAATGCACTCCAAGTTTTTTGAGAACACAGTGGCAGAACTGGTGGCAATGACTGAGGGCGAATCTGAACTGAAGGTGAGAAGAGCCCTGATGAATTCAAGGATGCTCTCATCGGATGTGAGCGCGGCATATGATCCCATGTATGCAGAAGCATTTGAGAAACGCAGTTCTGCATTTTTGGCGAACGGCATCACATTTAATAAATTTACCGGAAGCCGGGGAAAATCCGGTTCCAATGACGCCAATGCAGAGTATATCGCGGCTTTGAGAAAAGCCATGGATGACGCGGGCGTTGCATACCAGTTCGCGGAGCTTGGAAGAGTGGACCTGGGCGGCGGCGGAACGATCGCCTATATCATGGCGAATTACGGGATGGAAGTCATTGACAGCGGCGTTGCCGTCCTGAACATGCACGCGCCATACGAGGTGTCCAGCAAGGCGGATGTCTATGAAGCAGTGAAAGGCTACCGGGCATTCCTTAAAATGTAAAGCATCCATAATTGAAATAGTGTCAGCGACCTGGTAATAAATAGTGTCAGCCACCTGGTAATAAAGTAGTTGCCGCGCGGGGATCGCCCATGGTAAGATAAAAGTAAATTACCAAAGGGGGAAATTTTTATGAAAAAACAGTTATGTGCGCTTATGGCTGGCGCGGTTATGCTGGGATTGGCAGCATGCGGCGGTGAAGAAGAGGTTCAGAATGCAGCGACTGCAACTCTCGAGCAGAACGGTGTGACAATGACCATGTCGTTTGACGCAAAGGGTGATGTCGTTACAAAGATCACTCAGGAATCCATGATCGATCTGTCGGGATATACAGAAGAGCAGATCGAAACACTCAACGCCACTGTGGATACGGCGGAAGAGACGTACGCTGCTCTGGAGAACGTTGAATACAGCTGTGAAGAGGAAGATGGAAAACTTGTGGAACGGATCGTAATCCCGACGGACGAGGATACTCTGAAAGAAGTGGTAGAACAGGGGCTTCTCCCGGTGGATGACGAGAACGTCACACAGCTTTCGCTGGAAGCAACAGTGGATAATCTTGAGAGTGCTGGATGGACGATTGAGTAAATGTCTCTCTGGATTTGCAAAAATGTATAAAAAATCTCCTGAATTCTTATGCGGGATTCGGGAGATTTTTTATGGAGAAAATGTTGAGAAGTTTTTCGATTAATATCTATACAAAAAAGTTGACAAAAAATGTCAAGATTATTATAATTTTAACAAAGAAGGTGATGAAATGCTGTTTACAAAAGAAAGCGATTATGCGATCCGTATCGTCAGGGCATTAAAGAGCTCAGAACAGAGAAATGTACAGGAAATCTGCACTACAGAGGAAATCCCGAAAGCATTCTGCTACAAGATCATGAAGAAGCTGCGCCGGGCCGGCATCGTGGAGGCTGTCCGGGGAGCGGGAGGCGGATTCCGTCTTGCCAGGAGTACCCGGGAACTGACGCTGTACGATGTGATCATGGCGGTTGAGCCGGATTTTTCTGTGATCGAATGTATTCATCATTTCTGTAATCAGAACAGCGGGTCAAAACACTGCAAAGTACATGCTGAACTTCTCAGGATACAGCATACAGTGGAAGAGCTTCTGCAGAAGAAAACACTTTATGATATTTTAGAGGGGTGAAAAGAGAGATTACGAAGCAGTATTTTTTCTTGCCTTAAAATGGACTAAATTAGTCAAGTATAGTCCTGCAATTAAAAACAGATAAAGCATAAGGAGGTATTACAAATGAATCAGTGTTATGGATGCACAACATGCGAGAGCGCGGACAAGCCGCTGGAGGGATTTATTAAGAATCTTCCGTTTGAAACATCCCACCACAGGGTTGAGGGGCAGAGCACAAAGTGCGGCTTTGGACTTCAGGGCGTCTGCTGCAGGCTTTGTTCGAACGGACCTTGCCGTATCACTCCTGAAGCGCCGAGAGGGATCTGCGGCGCAACTGCAGACACTATTGTGGCGAGAAACTTTTTAAGGGCAGTGGCTTCCGGTTCCGGCTGTTATATCCATGTTGTGGAAAATACCGCGCGCAACGTAAAGGATGTGGCGCAGCGCAAGGGCGAGATCAAAGGCGTGAATACCCTGAACCGCCTGGCAGAGACATTAGGGATCGAAGAGCAGGACATTCATCTGCGGGCTGAGAAGGTGGCTGACGCGGTTCTGGCGGACCTCTACCTTCCGGAGTATGAGAAGATGAAACTGGTAAAGAAGCTGGCTTACGCTCCTCGTTATGAAAACTGGGAGAAGCTGGGCATTCTTCCCGGCGGGGCGAAATCCGAAGTCTGTCATGGCGTGGTAAAATGTTCGACAAACCTGAACTCCGACCCCGTGGATATGCTCAAAGACTGCTTAAAGCTCGGCATTTCTACCGGGATCTACGGACTGACTCTTACCAACCTTTTAAATGACATTGTGCTTGGCGAGCCGGAGATCCGAATGGCGCCGGTGGGCCTGAGGGTGATCGATCCGGATTATATCAATATTATGATCACAGGGCACCAGCACTCTATGTTTACATATCTTCAGGAGCGTCTCACGGACGAAGATGTAGTTAAGAAGGCGCAGGCAGCAGGCGCAAAAGGCTTCAAGCTGGTAGGCTGCACCTGCGTGGGACAGGATCTCCAGCTCAGGGGAGCCCACTATGAGGAAATCTTTGACGGACATGCAGGCAACAACTATACCAGTGAAGCAATACTGGCAACAGGAGCGATCGATGCAGTCATTTCTGAATTTAACTGTACGCTTCCGGGCATTGAGCCGATCTGTGACAGGCTGCATATTAAGCAGCTCTGCATTGACAGCGTGGCAAAGAAGGCAAACGCAGAGCTGGAAGAGTTTGACTTTGAGAACCGGGAGCAGGTGACAGAGGAGATCATTGACAAGATCGTGAAGTCTTACACAGAACGCCGCCCGAATGTAGAGCTGCGCCTGATGGAAGACCATGGATATGACAATACCCTTACAGGAGTAAGCGAAGGCTCGCTGAAAGAATTTCTCGGAGGAAACTGGAAACCGCTGGTGGACCTGATCGTATCGGGAGACATCAAAGGCGTCGCAGGAGTGGTCGGCTGCTCCAACCTCACCGCAGGCGGGCATGATGTGCTGACAGTGGAGCTTACGAAAGAGCTGATCGCCAGAGATATTATTGTCCTGACAGCAGGATGTTCATCAGGCGGTATTGAAAACTGCGGGCTTATGACGCCGGAAGCTGCAAAATATGCCGGTCCGAAACTGAGGGCTGTCTGTGAGAAACTCGGCATCCCGCCGGTGCTGAATTTCGGCCCCTGTCTGGCGATCGGACGCCTGGAGATCGTTGCCACGGAACTGGCGGAGGCAATCGGCGTGGACCTTCCGCAGCTCCCGCTTGTGCTCTCTGCGGCTCAGTGGCTGGAGGAGCAGGCTCTGGCTGACGGCTGTTTCGGCCTGGCACTCGGGCTGCCGCTCCATCTTGGCCTGCCGCCCTTTGTCACAGGAAGCGGCACAGCGGTAAAGATCCTGACAGAGGACATGAAAGAGCTGACAGGCGGACAGGTCATCATCAACCCGGACGCAAAACAATCCGCAGAGATCCTGGAGCAGATCATTCTGGAAAAACGCGCTGCGCTTCAGATATAAGGAGGGCGGACATATGAGAAGAATCATCGTTGAATATGAAAAGTGCGACGGCTGCAAGAACTGTTCTGTTGCCTGTATGCAGGCGCACAGAAAGACGCCGGGCACGGTCTATGACCTGGACCTTACAAATCCGGAAAATGAGAGCAGGAACTTCATCTATCAGGCGGCTGACGGCACATACCGTCCGATCTTCTGCCGCCACTGCGACGAACCGGAATGCGTGCTGTCCTGTATGAGCGGCGCGTTAAAAAAAGACCCGGACAGCGGGCTTGTGACCTATGATGAAAACCGGTGCGGCTCCTGTTTTATGTGCGTGATGAACTGTCCGTTCGGCGTGCTGAAACCGGACAGAGTAACAAAGACAAAGGTTATAAAGTGTGATTTCTGCGCCCGGGACGGCGGAGAGCCCAACTGTGTGAAATCATGTCCCAAAGGCGCGATCCATGTGGAGGAGGTGTGAGACAATGATGCATGTAATCATAGGAGGCGGAGCGGCCGGGATTACTGCGGCAAGAGAGATAAGAGGCTGGCAGCCGGACGCGCAGATCGTCATGATCTGCGCGGATGAACAGGTACACTCCAGATGTATGCTGCACAAATACCTCTCTCATGAAAGAACGGCAGAAGAACTGGACTTTACAGAGGAAGGGTTTTTTGATAAGAATCGGATCGTGCAGATCCATGACAGAGTGGTATCAGTCGATACAGAGAAGAAAGAAGTCAGCCTTGCCTCTGAACGGCAGATCGCTTATGACAGGCTGCTGATCGCCACGGGCGCGGACAGCGTGATCCCTCCGGTGGGAGACTTGAGAAAAGCAGAGAATGTATTTGGGCTGAGGCATCTCTCTGATGCGCAGAAGATCGACAGGATGGCGGAAACGTCAGATGAAATTCTGATCATAGGAGCCGGGCTTGTGGGGCTGGACGCTGCGTACGGACTGCTGGAGAGAGGGAAAAAGGTAACCGTTGTGGAGATGGCGCCCCGGATTCTCCCGGTGCAGCTGGATGAACACGGCGCGAAGGCATATCAGGAACTTTTTGAGAAAGCGGGCGTGACATTCCGCCTCGGGTGCAGGGCGCAGAATGCTGCCTGCGGAGCGGACAACCGGATCCACAGTGTGGAGCTGGATTCGGGAGAGACAATCGCCTGCGACATGATCATCGTGGCTGCCGGCGTCCGCCCGTCTTCGGGATTCCTGGAGAACAGCGGCATTAAGTCGGAACGTGGGATTGAAGTGACCTCACGCATGGAGACAAACGTAAAAGACGTGTATGCGGCAGGCGATGTGACCGGTCTGTCGGGGATCTGGCCCAATGCAATGAAGCAGGGGAAGATGGCGGCACGGAATATGTGCGGCATAAAGCCCGGACCAGGCGTGGATACAGAATATACGGATACATTTGCCGCAAAGAATACGATCAATTTCTTCGGGCTTGAGACACTCTGTCTGGGAGCCCTGCAGCCGGAAGAGGGCGATGAAGTGCTCGTCGAGGAGGATATGCATATTTACCGCCGCGCCATCTTAAGAGAAGGAAAAGTGCGGGGCATCCTCCTTCAGGGAGATATCTCCAACAGCGGGATCTGGCAGTATATCATCAAGAATGAGATCGATGTGAGCGGAAAAGGGAAAAATCTGTTCCGGCTTACGTTTGCCGATTATTTTGGCACGGGTGAGCGGGGAAAGTATGTCTGGACGTTCTGATGATGAGTTTTTACGCATAAATCATAAGGATTTTGCGGACAAAACGCTTGACGCGTGTGATTAAAACCATTAAAATATTATATGCGAATTATTGCGAAAATATTTGCAAATATTTTGAGGAGGTCATTGGAACATGGCAACAAAATGGGTTTATATGTTCAAAGAAGGTAACGCGACAATGAGAAACCTTCTTGGCGGAAAAGGTGCCAACCTTGCTGAAATGACAGGTCTTGGACTCCCGGTACCGCAGGGATTCACTGTTACAACAGAGGCTTGTACACAGTACTATGAGGATGGCAGACAGATCAACGACGAGATTATGTCACAGATCATGGAGGCTATGACAAAGCTCGAGGAGATCACAGGAAAGAAA
>DXCD01000030.1 GCA_019116185.1 Candidatus Mediterraneibacter stercorigallinarum | reverse complement strand
AAAAGTGCTTGCATTATGAAAAATCATATGGTATATTAATATTCGCTGTGAGGCACTGCTGAACAGTGAATGTTAATAAGGCTCCGTGGTCAAGCGGTCAAGACGCTAGCCTCTCACGCTGGAATCAGGGGTTCGATTCCCCTCGGAGTCACTGAAAAGTCCGAAAATTTTCGGACTTTTTTTGTTGTCTGAAACGGGTTCTTCCCAGATGAATTCTTTGATGCCTCAGCCAGAAGAAAATCCTGTCCGGCCGCGGCAGAAAACTTCCGATTGTTTTTTAGAGCGATATGGTCTATAATAGATGCAGATTCTAAATAGTGCATCTTTGCGTATTCATGGCAGCGCGGAGATGGGAAGTGGAGGAAAAGAATATGTTAGTATCAGCAACAGAAATGCTTCAGAAAGCAAAAGCAGGACATTATGCAGTAGGTCAGTTTAACATCAACAATCTTGAGTGGACAAAGGCGATCCTTCAGACGGCTCAGGAGTGCAATTCTCCGGTTATTCTGGGAGTATCCGAGGGCGCCGGAAAATATATGACAGGTTACAAGACTGTTGTGGGAATGGTAAACGGAATGCTCGAAGAGATGAATATCACAGTTCCGGTAGCTCTTCACCTGGACCACGGCAGCTATGAAGGATGCTTGAAATGCGTAGAGGCAGGATTTTCCTCCATTATGTTCGACGGCTCCCACTATCCGATCGACGAGAACGTTGAGAAGACAAAAGAGCTCGTTAAGATCGCGCATGAGCATAACATGTCCATCGAGGCAGAGGTAGGCTCCATCGGCGGAGAGGAAGACGGCGTGATCGGAAAAGGCGAGTGCGCTGACCCGAACGAGTGTAAGATGGTTGCAGATCTGGGAATCGACTTCCTGGCAGCAGGCATCGGTAATATCCACGGAAAATATCCGGCAAACTGGGAGGGCTTAAGCTTCGAAACTCTGGACGCGATCCAGCAGAAGACAGGGGATATGCCGCTCGTGCTCCACGGAGGCACAGGCATCCCGGAAGATATGATCAAAAAGGCGATTGATCTCGGAGTTGCTAAGATCAACGTTAACACAGAGTGCCAGCTTTCATTTGCGGCAGCTACACGCGAGTACATCGAGGCGGGCAAGGATCAGGAGGGCAAAGGATTTGATCCTCGTAAACTGCTCAAACCGGGTACAGAAGCAATCATGGCGACTGTAAAAGAGAAAATGGAATTATTCGGATCGATCGGAAAAGCCTGAAAAATATTTAGAAGACCTGAATAAAATTTTGATGTAAAAAATACTTGCCTTTTCCGGGCAGGTAGGTTATACTGTCTGACATAGAAATGAACAAGGGCGTTCCAGCAGAGCTTGGAGTGCCCTTTTTTCTTTCTCAAACAGACAGGAAGGAAGGGATTGTAATGAGCACAGAACCAATTAAGGTAGCAGAGATCTTTGGGGAAAACGTATTTAATGACACAGTGATGCAGGAACGTCTTCCGAAAAAGGTCTATAAAAATCTGAAGAAAACGATCGAAGAAGGCAAAGAGCTGGATATTGAGACCGCGGACGTGATCGCGCATGAGATGAAGGAGTGGGCGATCGAAAAGGGAGCGACACATTATACACACTGGTTCCTGCCGCTGACAGGCGTGACAGCGGAGAAGCATGACTCCTTTATATCAGCGCCTCAGCCCAGCGGGAAAGTGCTGATGAGCTTTTCGGGGAAAGAGCTTATAAAAGGAGAACCGGATGCCTCTTCTTTCCCGTCAGGCGGATTGAGAGCGACATTTGAGGCGAGGGGATACACGGCCTGGGACTGCACGTCCCCTGCATTCGTGAGACAGGATGCGGCAGGAGCGACACTCTGCATCCCCACGGCATTTTGTTCTTATACAGGAGAGGCGCTGGATCAGAAGACGCCGCTCTTGAGATCAATGGAAGCTCTCAACAAACAGGCGCTCCGTCTCCTGAGACTGTTTGGAAATACAACATCTAAGAAAGTGACGCCGTCCGTAGGGGCTGAGCAGGAATATTTCCTTGTGGACGCGGAGAAATTCGAGCAGAGGAAAGACCTGATCTACGCGGGCCGCACCCTTTTCGGAGCTATGCCGCCGAAAGGGCAGGAGCTTGACGATCACTATTTCGGTACGATCCGGCAGAGGATCGCGGCATTTATGAAAGACGTCAACGAACAGCTTTGGAAGGTCGGAGTTACGGCAAAGACACAGCATAACGAGGTTGCACCGGCACAGCATGAGCTGGCGCCGATCTATGCGGAGGCAAACATAGCGGTTGACCACAACCAGATCGTGATGCAGACGCTGAAGAGGGTTGCCTGCCAGCACGGCATGAAATGCCTTCTCCATGAGAAACCGTTTGCAGGGGTCAATGGTTCCGGCAAGCACAACAACTGGTCCGTCATAACGGACGATGGCATCAATATGCTGGATCCGGGAAAGACACCTCACGAGAATACACAGTTCCTGCTTGTTCTGACATGTATCTTAAGAGCAGTCAACATGCATGCGGATCTGCTGAGAGAGTCGGCGGCTGACCCGGGAAATGACCACAGGCTCGGCGCCAATGAGGCCCCGCCGGCGATTATCTCCATCTTCCTCGGAGAGCAGCTGGAAGACGTGCTTGAGCAGCTTATCAGCACGGGCGAGGCTACGCACAGCATCAAGGGCGGCAAGCTGGAGACGGGCGTGCGCACGCTTCCGGAGCTCGCAAAAGACGCAACAGACAGAAACCGTACCTCACCGTTTGCATTTACCGGAAACAAATTCGAGTTCCGTATGGTCGGATCCCGAGACTCTATCGCGTCACCGAATATCGTGCTCAACACGATCGTTGCCGAGTCATTTGCTGATGCATGTGATGTGCTGGAGAAGGCGGATGACTTTGACCTGGCAGTACATGACCTGATCAAAAAATATGCAATCGAGAACCAGAGGATCGTATTCAACGGCGACGGCTACTCAGATGCATGGGTGGAAGAAGCCGAGAGGAGAGGCCTGCCGAACATCCGGTCCATGGTAGATGCGATTCCGGCAATGGTAACGGATTCGGCGATCGATCTGTTTGAGAGATTCGGCGTGTTTACAAAGGCAGAGCTTGAATCCCGCGCGGAGATCCAGTATGAAACCTATGCGAAGGCGATCAATATCGAGGCTCGCACCATGATTGATATGGCAAGCAAGCAGTTCATGCCGGCGTTTATCAAATATACGAAGATACTCGCGGACACTGTGAACGCAGTGACAGCAGCAGGTTCAGACGCGTCTGTGCAGAAGGCAAGCCTGGATGAAGTAACCGTACTTATGAAAGAGACAAAGGAAGCTCTTGACACGCTGGTCAAAGTTACAGACGAAGCGGCGCAGAAAGAGGAAGGAGAAGTGCAGGCGAAGTTCTATCATTCGGAAGTCTTCCCGGCTATGGAGGCGCTCAGGGCTCCGGTTGATAAGCTGGAGATGATCGTGGATAAAGAAGCATGGCCGATGCCGTCTTACGGAGATCTGATCTTTGAGGTTTAAGATATTGTCTTAGAAAAGTTTAATCGATAGCAGCGGTTGTAGAAAAAGCGCAGGTTTTGCCTGCGCTTTTTCTGATACCCCTGTCTATGGACGGTTGCGGTAGTCTTTCGGTGAGAATCCGGTAATTTTCTTAAATACTTTGCTGAAGTAAAATGAACTTTCAAATCCTAACCGGTCTGAGATCTCATAGATCTTCAGATTGGTTTCTTTCAGAAGTTTCTTGGATTCGTCAATTTTCTGGAGTGTAATATACTCGCTGATTCCCACGTTCATATGTTTTTTGAAGAGCTGGCTTAAGTAATTCGGACTGATGCCGAATGTATCCGCGATATCCTGGAGAAAGATCCGTTCATGGATATGTTCGTGGATATACTGGCAGCACAGGACAGCCAGGGAGTTCTGATGAGTTTTCTTCTTATCTTCAAAAGCAAGGCATAGTCCTTCTTCCAGGCGAGACAGCCAGTTGATGACAGCGGGAACACTCTTTAAGTGATAGAGGGACCGGTAGGTATCCGGCTCTTGGTGGAAAATATCTGCGATAATGTCCGGACCGTCCGGCAGGAGCGTCATCGCGAAGTGCAGTATGCTTGCCGCCGCGTCCAGAGCCTGGGAAAAGTGCACGTGGTCTCTCCCCAGAAGACCGCAGATCGTGTCAATGATCGCGCGCAGGGCTCCTTCATCCAGTTCCTGGAAGGCGCGGCTGATATCATCCCGGAAAAGAGACATGCTGAATACATTGCGAAGAGTCCCTACATCCGGACGCTCATCGCAGAAAAGGACAGGCGTCTCTTCCGACAGATAGGGCAAAAGCTGCCTGGAGTCGCTGTAAGAAGAGGAAAGTTCCAGCGGATCATACACGAGTCCGCCGACGCTTGCCAGGAAAGAGACACTATAATAGTTGTACAGCATGTCTGCCGTGTTTTTCAGGGCGTTTCTCACATGTGTTTTCCAGTTGCCTGTATGTCCGTTGTTCAGCAGGAATACCGCTGCAAGGAAATGGGTGTCCAGCGCAAGGACATGGCAGGGGATGTACTTGGAGAGCAGTTCCTGAAACATCTGAAAGGTCTGGTTATAAATGTTCAGCGGAATATCCCGCTCTGAGGACGTCTCCCCCGAGCTGCCGCCGGACGCGGGGATAAACTGGATCGACGCGGCTGCGTACGCATGCGCGGTTAAACGAATCTCAAATTCTTCCTGCTGCAGCCTGAACTGCTCGCGGCTTTCAAAAAGGTTATTCAAAAGCTTGATATAAAAGCGTTCCTGGAACATGAGGAGGCTCTGCCTGGAGTCCCGGAATTCCGGATGCTTCTGGCGGATCATTTCCACCTGTTCCATAGCCTTTTTGACAGATTCTGTCAGAGACTCCGGCGAGAGGTCGATCTTCACCAGATAGTCTACCGCGCGGAAGCTCAAAGCCTCCCGGGCATACTGGAAGTCTTCGAAGCTGGTCAGTATGATAAAAACGGGCAGGCGTCCCAATTCCTCCATGCAGCGTTTGCCCAGCTCAAGACCGGAGGAACAGGGCATCTGAATGTCTGTAATCACAATCTCGGGATGATGCTCGTTGATCAGTTCCCAGGCGGCGTCTCCGTTGGAGGCAGTGCCGCAGATCTCAATGCCGAGGGCGGACCAGTCGATCATGGAACGCAGCCCGATCTGGACAAGCGGTTCGTCGTCAGCAATTAATAATTTTATCATTTTGTATCACTCCTTTATCTGATTAGCTGATACTGTCTCACTGCTCTTTCCAAACTGCTTGTCCGGGAGCAGGATGGACATGCAGGTGAATTCTCCGGGCGTGCTGGTGATGCTCAGTCCATAGTCTTTTCCGAATGTGTACTGAATCCGCTTGTTGACGCTTGCGATGCCGATCTGTTTAAAAAAGCTGGATCGGTCGGAGGTACTTCCGGACAAAACGGATTTTATCGTCTCTTCATCCATCCCTACGCCGTTGTCCGTGATATCGATGCAGATCTTCTGGTCCGGCCTGCGGTACAGACGGATCAGGATATGCCCGCTTGAGCCTTTTGGTTCGATCCCGTGGAAGATCGCGTTTTCCACAAT
Organism: Candidatus Mediterraneibacter stercorigallinarum; assembly: GCA_019116185.1. GTDB lineage: Bacteria > Bacillota > Clostridia > Lachnospirales > Lachnospiraceae > Mediterraneibacter > Mediterraneibacter stercorigallinarum. The sequence continues at coordinate 4,513 of DXCD01000030.1, read as the reverse complement.
CGGCTGGAGGGTGAAGCGAAGGATCTGGTTTTTGAGCAGCGCCTGGTCCTCGAGCTGGTATTCCATGGTGATTGCGCCGCCGTAGCGGTATTTCTGGATGGTGAAGTAGTCATCAAGCAGACGGAACTCATCTTCCACGGATACAATAGTTGACGTACCCTTTGAAATACTTTTCAGCAGGTGTGCCAGCGCAGTGGTCATTTCGGCGATTCCGTCCGCATGCTGAGCCGACGCCATCCATTTGATCGAGTTTAATGTATTATAGAGAAAGTGCGGGTTGATCTGGCTTTGCAGGACCTGGTATTCCTGATCCTTTTTCTCTTTCTCATCAGCGATCCTCTGCTGCATCAGATTGTTGATATCCGTGGCGAGGAGATTGATGTCATGACCGATATCGCCTAATTCATTGTCCCACTCAATATCAGGGTTCTGGCTGAAATCACCGACCGCGATGGCGGCCAGCTGCTTCTTCAGGAGCATGACCGGATTGGTGACGCTGTGCGCCAGCAGGCGCATGAGCATCAGCCCGATGACTGTGACAAACAGCAGTATGATGAGCAGGATCGAGAGAAAACCGCCCAGGGACTGGGCTGCCTCTCCGATGGAGACAGGGAGGGTCAGCCAGCATCCGTCCGCCTCCAGCGGAGAGGATACATACAGCCCGGGGGAGCTGCCGCCGGGGATCTTCTGAACCACGGTATCCCTGGCGACCATGTCACTATAGTCAAGCTCGCGGGTGTCTTCTGTCTGAGAGACAAGGGTGATCTTTTCTCCGTCGATGCGGTAGCTTTCGTCAAAGATGGTCAGGTATACAGGAACCTTTTCCTGTGTGGAATACCGGATCAGCGGATCTGTGAACATATCAAAAGAGATCTGGATATACAAAAATCCTATTTTCTCGCTGCTGTATGCAGACTCAATGGGGCGGATGATCGGGAGCATCTTTTCCGGAGTCCGGGTTAAAGGGTCGTCCTGCACGCCGATTGAGAATGTGTAGTCAGGCGCAGAAATAAGTGTATTAAAATAAGGGAGGCTGTTAATGCGCTCAATCACGCTGCGGTCCACAGAATAATAAGACTGCAGGAAACGCTGCAGGAATTTGGTGTTCTCAGAATTCGTTATAATAATCCTGGAGATGTAAGGGTTCGCCGAGTTGCTCAGGTATTCCTCGCGCAGCCTTTCTCCTGCTTCCCTGGTCACTGCGTTGAAGGAAGATTCCTCCGGGCTGGAGGAAATATAATTGACCACCGTGTTGTTGGTCCGGCTCCAGCGGGCGAGATCCAGGACGCTGTCCAGATTGGTATTGATCTCATTGCGCATGAATTGGAGATTGGTCTCTGCCGAGTGGATCGAGTTGGACTGCAGATTGTCCGAAAATATGACATAGCTTATTATCGTGGCGCCTATCCCGAAGATCATCATCAGAGTTATCGTAATAAGGAGAAAATTACCCTTCAGAGAACGGGGCAGTTTTGTCCGCAGTATTTTGGGAAGAATCTTTTTCATAGGTATCAGCTCTCATTCTTTTTGATCATTTACAGACCTTGTAAAAGGACATAGTTATAATATAACATATTGGCAGTTTCTTCTATATCGAAACACCTAACATGATACAAAAGTACATGTTTTCGTAGAAAAATACATGCGGATAAATAAAAAAGAGTCTCAAAAATAAAACGCAGAGAGAAAACGCAGGAAATCGTAGACAAAACCATGGCAAAAAAAAGAGCATTTTTTATAATAAGTGCATAATCAATCATAAAGGAGGAGAAAAAATGAAGAAAAAGTTGTTAAGTGCTCTGCTCATAGCTGCTATGTGCATGACGACACTTGCCGGATGCGGCGGTTCTGATACAGATGGCGGGGACACAGGCGGAGACGGGGGAGACAGCGAAGAAGTGTCTGCCGGAAGTGATACCGTGGTTGGCGCGGACGACGCTTCTACTGTACTGAAGTGGGCGATCTGGGATGCCAAGACAGCTACATACTGGGAGGCGGTTGCGCAGGCATACGTTGACAAAAACCCGGATGTGCGTATTGAGATGACAGACCTGGGATCAGCAGATTATCAGACAGTCCTTTCCACAGAGCTTTCCGGATCCGGATCTGATTTTGACGTGGTAACGATCAAGGACGTGCCGGGATATGCGACTCTGGTGTCCAAGGGCGTGCTTGAGCCGCTGAGCGACAGGATTGAGGCAGACGGCGTAGACCTTTCTCTTTACAATGGCATGACAGACCAGGTAACAGTGGACGGAGAACTTTATGAACTCCCGTTCAGAAATGATTTCTGGGTGCTCTACTATAATAAAGATCTGTTTGATGAAGCAGGCGTTGCATATCCTACCAATGACATGACTCTGGAAGAGTATGACGAGCTTGTGCGTGCTGTGGCGAAGACAGGGTTCGGAGACGACCAGATCTACGGATCACACTATCATACGTGGAGAAGCGCGGTACAGCTCTTCGGCGTACTGGACGGACAGCATACGATCCTGGACGGAAACTATGACTTCACAAAACCATACTATGAGATGGTAAAAGCGCAGGAAGAAGACGGCATCTGCCGTACCTATGTTGACACAAACGCTTCCCAGCTTCACTATTCCGCAGCATTCTCAGAAGGGAATACAGCGACAATGAACATGGGAACATGGTATATCTCCACATTGATCCCGAGTCTGGCAAGCGGAGAGTATGATGCAGATCTGTGCGGTAACTGGGGTATTGTCAAATATCCTCATCCGGAAGGCGTAGAAGCGGGCACAACCCTCGGACAGCTGACCAGCCTTGCAATCCCGACGGTATCTGACCAGAAGGACGCTGCATGGGATTTCATTAAGTTCGCAGGCGGCGAAGAAGGCGCGGCAGCGGTAGCTGCAACAGGAGCATTCCCGGCGATCATGAGCGATGAAGTAATTGACGCGATCGCGGGCATGGAAGGATTCCCGACAGACGAAGCCAGCAAGGAGGCTCTCCAGACATCGTCAGTCTATCTGGAAGCACCGTATGATCCGAACGTGGCAGAGATCAATACAATCCTGGATACTTATCACAAAGATATCATGAACGGAGATATCTCCATTGATGAAGGAATCCAGAAGATGAACGAAGAAGTAAGCGCACTGAAATAAAGACTTTGTACAGTGAATAGATGGCAGACGGGCCGGTAATATCGCTGATGAGCATTGCGCTTGTGCTGAGACAGCGAAGAAGGGGATGAGACAGCGCAGAAGAGGCTGAGATAAGCTGAGAAACTGAAAAAGAAGAATGCTTCGGCAGATTTTTAAACAGGCATGAAAAAAGCAGGGACACAGAACTTGAGGAAAGGTTCTGTGTCCCTGCTTTTATAGCGCGTTTATGGGAGAAAGACAGGGGCGTTGCGAAAAGCTCTGTTTGGCATGGAAAGAGAAAAATATAGATAGTATAATATTTATATCAGGTCCATCTGTCTGGGCAGCAGAAAGAACAGACAGGGATTGAAAGTGGAGGTTACAGCATGGAGAAAAAGTCAATATTCGATATACCGTATATCAGGCTGCTGTTTCGGACAGAGCTGCTCTCAGACGCCCATATGCCGGAGACTAAAACAGCCGCTCTGCGCGGCGGCATGGGAGAAATGCTGCTCAGGCAGAATTGTGTCGCAGACAGAAAGTGCGGGGAGTGCATGTTTGACAAGGCATGTGTGGTAAGGCATACATTTTACACGCAGATGGAAAAGAAACCGGCATACGTGACCGGTGATGAAAGCGTAGGCTATCTCATCGAGTGCACGGATACCCGCACAGATTTCAGAAAGGGAAACGGTTTTGAATTTACATTGATTCTGTTTGGAGAAAGCATTGTCTTTTTTAATATCTATCTGCAGGCGCTTTACCAGCTGGGAATGACTGGTCTTGGAAAGGACAGGGCCCGTTTTAGCATACGAGAGGTAAGCAGTGCGCAGGGAGGGACAATCGTCCGCGGGAATGAGGTGGACATGAGCCGGTACTGCATAGGAACTATAAGAGATTATGTCAGCCGGAGAAAAGAAAAGCTTCAAAGCATGGATGGAGACTGGAGCCTGCTCTTTCTCACACCTCTCAGCATGAAATACCGCAAGGAATATATGGAGCAGTTCTATGCGGAAGCTCTGGTCAAAGGCGCCGCCCGGAGAGTGCAGATGCTTGATTATTATATCGGGATGGAGACGGAACTTCCGGAATTTACCGAATATCCCCGGATCAGGCAGCAGACAGTCAGTCCCAAAAGTATGAAGAGATATTCCGGAACGCAGGATTCTCATATGACGCTGAGGGGAATCATAGGGAAAGTGAGTTTTGACAGTATGCCGGAGGAATGTCTGGATTATCTTATCGCCGGAGAGCTCATACATATCGGACGAAACACCAGTTTCGGATTTGGAAAGTATATTCTTCGCAGAGAAAACCATGGAAAACAGTAAATATGTGCATATTCTACAATAATATTCCTAAAATGTATTTGTTTTACAGCATATTAACGTTATAATGGG
>DXCD01000029.1 GCA_019116185.1 Candidatus Mediterraneibacter stercorigallinarum | reverse complement strand
AATTTCAAAGCGGACGATTCGCTTGCGCTCAGGCATCCGCTTTGAAATTAACGCTGTATCCCATTCCTTTAAGTCTTTCCGACAAATCGTTCCGAGTCACCGTCGCCGCATCCCCGCCCGCCACGAAAGGTACTTGAAATAGGGCTTCGGTTTTCTGCTTTCATCCGGTCGGCAGTCCCCTGCGACAAATGCAGGATTTCAAAAGTGGATGACAGGGGAACTTCAGCGACAAAACGGAAATTGTTCGCGAGCGGAAAATGCCGTAGACTTCCGGGAGCGGAGCCGAAGCCAGCTGTACACACGATCTGAATACGTCTTCGACATCCCCGCTTCACGGTTTTCGGACGTTTTATTTACCGGCCGTATCCCCCACAAATCCGGATTTCTCCTGCTCGGCCCACGCGGACGGTGTCATTCCGGTCTCGTTTTTGAAGATGCGGCTGAAGTACCGGGAATCTTCATATCCGACAGTGGATGCGGCTGTCTTGATATTGATATCCGGGTGCTTGAGCAGGATTTCTTTTGCCCGGGCTATCCGGAGGTCAGTAAGGTATTGGAGAGGCGATGTCCCGTACTCTTTATTATATAGGATGCGCCGCGCGCGAGGGCGAGATGGCTCCGGGACTCTATGGGATCTGGATCACGACGGATAACCCGAGCTGGTGCGGAGATTTCCACATGAATTATAATTTTATGGCACCGTTCTATGGAATGTACTCCAGCAACCGGTACGAAGCGGTTACCTCTCTGACAGATCAGATGCTGGAACATATGGAGCAGGGCGAGTGGAATGCTAAGAATAATCTTTCTGTTGTGAAATCTGATTATGTGGCAGGCCGTGAAGACCTTCAGGATGGAATCGACAATGGTATTTTATATCCGTGCGGACTGGGTCCGTGGGGAAGTGTTGCTATTGAAAAGTATATGAATCAGACTCTGGATGCACCGTTTGCGTCTACCATGTTTATTTCATATTATAATTATTCAGGTGATACGGAATTCTTGGTGAACGAAGCATACCCGTTCCTTGACAAGATTGCTAATTTCTATGAGCAGTGGTGCGAGAAAGAAGATCTGGGTGATGGAAATTACAGATACGTGCTGTATGACGGACCACACGAGGAATGGTGGGGAAAGAACGCCGGTGTAACGATCGGACTGGTGCAGAATGTTTATGAAACGTTGATTAACAACTATGACATTTTAAAAGCAGAAAGAGATGACGTGACAGAAGAAAAGCTTGCAATGTGGAAAGATATGTATGATCATATGTCGGATATTCCGGTGCGTACATATACAAACGGAGATTTTTCGAAAGAAGTATTTGCCCTGACAGAAGAGGGAACCTCCGTGCTGAGACCGGAATCTGCAAGCGTTGAACTGGAGTTTGTACATCCGGGGGAAAGGCTGAGCTTTGGTTCAGATCCGGAACTGCTGGAGATTGGAAGAAATACAGTTGAGGCGAAAGAAGTTGCCAATGGCAATATCTGGGGACAGATCAATAATACTCCGAAGATTTTCACCCAGGCGATCCGCCTTGGATATGACCCGCAGTATATTATGGATCAGTTCCGCTCTTCTAATCTGAGCAAGATGGAAAAGAACTTTACAATCAATGACAATACGCATGGCATTGAAAAGGCAGGCGGAATCGAGTTCATTAACAACATGCTCCTGCAGAGCTCAAACGGAATTATTAAAGTATTCCCGAATTGGACCGGAGCAGATGCTTCTTACAACACTCTCAGGGAGAAGGGCGCATTTCTCGTTTCTTCTGAAATGAAAGAGGGCGCAGTACAGTATGTAGAGCTTACAAGCGAGAAAGGGAATGAAGTTAAACTTGTAAATCCGTGGGGTGACGCCAATGTTATTGTAACAGACAGCAACGGAAATAAAGTTGCATATACAAAAGGCAGCACAGTGAACTCCGGTGAGAATACTGTTGAATTTGAGACAGAAGAGAATGTGACCTACATGATCACAAAATCAGATGGAGAGGATGAGGAAGTCAGCAAGACTACCCTGGAATATTTCCTGAACAGCGCAAAAGAGCATGTAGCAAATGGAGATACAGAAGGTCTTGTGGAATCCGTTCAGAAGCTCTTTGAAGAAGCAATCGCAGAAGGCGAAGCAGTTATGGCAGATGAGAATGCCACTAAAGAAGAAGTGACCAATGCCACGATTAAGCTGATGAAGGCGATCCAGGCGTTGGACTTCAAGGCGGGGGACAAGACAGATCTGGAAATGGCGCTGGATCTGGCGGAGATGATCGACCTGACAAATTATGTGGAAGAAGGACAGGCTGAGTATCTTGCGGCGAAGGAGGCGGCGGAGAGGGTAATGGCAGACGGAGATGCCATGCAGGATGAAGTAAATGAGGCGTGGAATGCTCTGGCAGATGCCATGAATAACCTCAGGCTGAAGGCGAATAAAGATGCCCTGCAGGACCTGCTGGACAGCCTGGAAGGACTGGATCTGAGCCTGTATACAGAAGAAAGCGTACAGGGCTATACCGCCGCTTTTGCGAAGGCAGAGGCAGTGCTGGCGGATGAGACATTGTCCGCAGATAAGCAGGATGAAGTGGACGCGGCGGTGAAAGCGCTGGCGGCTGCAAAAGAACAGCTGGTTCTCAAAGAAGAGAATCAGGGCGGCAGCGGAGACGGGCAGAATCCGGATGGCAATACCGAGACCTCTGGCGGAGACAACAGTGGAAACAACGGTCAGGCACAGGGAAGCGGTAATACGGATAACGCTGGCGGCGATAACGGAAACAGCAGCACAGCTGCCGGTAATTCCGTAAATAACGCGGTCAAAACCGGAGACAACATGAATCCGGCCGTATGGGCGGCTCTCCTGGGAGTGGCTGCGGTGATTGCCGGGGCAGTATCAGTAAAAAAGAGAAAACAGGTTAAATAAGAGCTGAATGCTTAGAACAGGTTTATCTTTATTTTATCAGTGGGATAAACCTATTTTTTTTAATGCGACAGTTCAGACCGCGTCATTCGGACAGCCCTATGGCTGAACTGTTACTTTAAAATGCAATGAATTCTGTCATAATATTGTGATTTCTCACCGGATATGATATATTGCACATATCCCGGATGTTGGGGTTAAGTCCGGGTGTCGTTCAGATCAGCATAGTTATCAAGTCGTATTTTCGGACCTGTATTCCAGGATAACATCCCGATAATGGTTTACCAGCATGAAAATAGAACGGGATTCATACAGGAAGGTTCTCTCTTTACACCATGCAGAAATATGTTAAAATGGTCTCATGACAGCTCCTTTCCTGTATGAAGCAGTGTTTTCAGTGAAAGGAGAAATGCTTATGGCACAAACAGACAACAATTTCATAATGCTTCCCACTGTGGATTTCTGTTTCAAAGAACTGATGCAGAATGAGAAAGTAAGAAAAGGATTTATTGCGGCGCTGCTCGGCAGAAACCCGGAAGAGATCCGGGAGACTGCCCTCATACCCACTATCCTTCCAACCGTATACAGCGATGACAAGCTGGGGGTCCTGGATGTGGCGGTGCTTCTTAAGGATGGCACACAGATCGATATGGAAATGCAGGTTATCTATTTTTCATATTGGACACACCGGATTTTATTTTACCTGGGGAAACTGTACACAGGTCAGATCAAAAAAGGAGAGTCCTATAAGAAACTGAAAAAATGCATCCATGTAAGTATCCTCGATTTTATCCACTTCCCGGATGACAAAAAATGTTACCACAAGATCTTATTTTGCGACAGCAAAACAGGAACGCCGTATACAGACCTGATGGAGCTCCATATCCTGGAGCTGAAAAAGATCCCGTCAAAAGTCCGGAACGAAGATGGAATTATTCGCTGGATGCGGTTTTTCAGTGGGAAGACCAGGGAGGAATTCAGCACAATGGCTAAGACGGATGAATATATCAGCGAAGCTTACAGTGAACTTATGAAACTCAGTGCGGATGAAAAAAAGCGATTAGAATACGAAGCGCGTGAAAAAGCAGTCCGGGATTATAATACACTGATGGACAGCGCCCGGAGCGAAGGGTTGAAGATGGGGCTGCAGGAGGGAATACAGAAAGGCCTGGAAGAAGGCCGGCAGAAAGGCATACAGGAAGGCCGGCAGGAAGGCATGCAGGAAGGCAGGCAGGAAGGCCTGGAGGAAGGACGGCAGCAGGGTCGTGAATCCACAACAAAAGAGTACACCTGCAGAATGTTATCCCATGGAATGTCTCCTGCTGAAATCGCTGATCTGCTGGGAGAAGACCGGCAGATGATTGATAAAATTGCGGCAGAATTCCGGCAGGAAACTGAAAAATAGTATACAGTTGATTGTGCAGCTTTGGCGGCCGTCTCCCCCGCGAATCCAGATTTAATCCAGCGAAAAAATCATCTTCTTCCCGCTTTCTGGATGTCTGAATTCTAAACAATATGCACACAGTCTAAGCTCCCCTGTATTTTCTGTATGTGCCGCCAGCTGCCTGACTGCTGTGTCTGTCTGCCCGGAAGGCGCGGCAGTCCCTCCGTATTTGCGGTCTCCCACGAGCGGACAGCCCAGATGCGCCATCTGCACGCGGATCTGGTGATGTCGCCCCGTATCCAGCTGAATTTCCACAAGTGAGGTGACGGGCTGAGTATCTGCGCAAATCTCTTTTACATGATAGTGAAGCCGGGCGAGTTTGGCTCCGGGGGTGTCCTTTGTGCACACGCGGGAAGTATTGGTCCGGGCATCCTTGACCAGATAATCCTCAAGCGTGCCCTCGGGCGGTTCGGGGGTTCCCATGACAAGGGCGCGGTAATGCTTTCCGAATCCGGAGGAGGTGAGCTGACGGTTCAGCTCCTTTGCTGCTTTCGGGGTCTTGGCAAATACCAGGAGTCCTTCTACAGGCTGATCAAGCCGGTGGATGACAGCCAGGTACGGCTCGTTGTTCTGCCTGCCGGGCTGCCGGCTTTTTTGCTGCTCCTGCGCCCGGCTGTCTGACAGATGATTTTTCAGCAGGCTTACCATGTCATGCGCTCCGATCCGGCTGGTCTGCACCGCGATGCCGGCGGGCTTGTGGCAGATAATAATGTGGGGATCTTCATATATAATGAGAGAGTTGATATCTGGTTTCATGTCATACTCCTTTTTGTTTTTTTGCAGTCTTTTTATTTCGGATTTCCGCGGTCTTTTGAAGCCGTGTCTTCTTGGCTTTTTGGCCTTTCGGATTCTTGACTTTTCCATATACAGCGACTAAACTGATTATGATATAAATGTTTTTCAGGGTCAAGATTAAAACATGATGAAAAACCTTTGAAAATGTTTTACAGCTAAGATTTTAAGGAGGAATTCCATGATAAATAATGACTGGGAGCGGCTCGGGGATGAGATCCGCAGGACGATACAAAATGCGGTTGACTCCAAGGATTTCCGCATGTTGAATCAGACAGTTTCTGATACGGTCGGACGAGCCATGGACAATGTGTCCAGAGGGCTGAAAAATGGAGGCTGGTATCGGGAGAATCCGACCGGAAGGGCGCAGAATCAGCAGTCCTGGAGCGGGAACTCCGCAGGAGGCGCAGCTCGAAACGGTACGGCCTGGAACGGACAGACGAAGCAAAGACCGATGTATCTGAAGGGGACATCTGTGAAAGTGGGCGGCATCTTTCTGGCGATAACCGGATTTGTTTTTGGCGTAATCTCGCTTATTTTCCTGGTGCTTCTCTGCGTCGGGGCTCTGGCGGCCGGATGGGAGCTGGCGCTTCAGATCGGGGCAGGGGCATTTGGCCTGTTTACCGTTATTTTCGCAGTGATGGCGCTGACCGGAACGAGGATGGCATGCAGTGTCGGCAGGTTCAGGAAATATGTCAAAATTCTGGGGAATCGGGAGTACTGCGATGTGAAGGAACTGGCGCAGAAGACAGGGCGATCGGTAAAGACGGTCGCAAAGGATCTGAAGAAGATGATCAAAAAGGGATGGTTCTGTCAGGGGCATCTGGATGAGCAGGAATCCTGTCTCATGGTCAGCGACAGATCGTATCATCAGTATACAGAGCTCATGGAACGGACGCGCAGGGAGAAAGCGGAGCGGGAGGCAGCAGCCGAAAAGAGGCAGCAGGAATATTCCAGGCTTTCTCCTGAAGTTCAGAAGATCGTCAAGGAAGGCGATGAATATGTAAGAAAGATCCACGAGGCAAATGACGCTATACCGGGAGAGGAGATTTCGGCAAAGATCTACCGGATGGAGATGCTGGTGGACCGGATCTTTGACCGAGTGGAACAGAAGCCGGATACTGTGGATGATATACGGAAGCTTATGGAATACTATCTGCCCACTACGATCAAGCTTCTGGAAGCTTACGAAGAATTGGATGCCCAGCCCGTGCAGGGAGAGAACATCATCTCATCCAAACAAGAGATCGAGAAGACGCTGGATACGCTGAACACGGCGTTTGAAAAACTCTTGGATGATCTGTTCCAGGATACGGCATGGGATTTGTCTTCTGATATTTCTGTACTGAATACAATGCTTGCGCAGGAAGGGCTGACAGAGGACGGACTGAAGACAGGCGGAAAAAAATAACATTTTAACCATCAGGAACAGGCAGCAGTCTGCATAGGCAGAGATGCCTGGGGCTGTTATCAGGCAATGAAGCTGAGAACATGGAGGGCGAACAGATGAGCAATGAATTTAAAGACATGAGCACAACACCGACTTTGACACTGGATCCGTTTCAGACACAGGAGAAGAAGAAACCGCCTGTCGCGCAGCCGGAAGAGCCGGCGCTGGATGACAGCATGCTGACCGAGGAGGAACGCCGGATGGTGGACTCGTTCGCAGAGCAGATCGACCTGACGGATTCTTCGCTTGTGCTTCAGTATGGAGCGGGTACGCAGAAGAAGATGGCAGATTTCTCAGAATCTGCCTTGGAAAATGTAAAGTCTAAGGATCTGGGCGAAGTGGGGGACATGCTCTCCGGCGTTGTGACAGAGCTTAAGAGTTTTGACGAGGAAGAAGAAAAGGGATTTTTAGGGATTTTCAAGAAAGCATCCAACAAGATCGAATCCATGAAAGCAAAATATGCAAAAGCAGAGGCAAATGTGAATGAGATCGTAAAGGTGCTGGAAAAGCATCAGGTGCAGCTGATGAAAGATACAGCGCTTCTGGATAAGATGTACGAGCTGAACCTGACATATTTCAAGGAGCTGTCCATGTACATTCTGGCCGGTAAGAAAAAGCTGGCAGAAGTGCGGAGCACGCAGCTTGCGGAACTTACGCAGAAAGCGCAGCGGTCCGGCCTGCCGGAGGACGCACAGGCTGCCCGGGACCTGGAGTCCATGTGCCTGCGGTTTGAGAAGAAGATACACGATCTGGAGCTGACGAGGATGATCTCCATCCAGACTGCGCCGCAGATCCGCCTTGTGCAGAACAATGACACTCAGATGGTAGAAAAGATCCAGTCTACGATCGTGAACACGATCCCCCTGTGGAAGAGCCAGATGGTGCTTGCCCTGGGCGTGGAGCATTCCGCGCAGGCTGTGGAGGCGCAGCGAAAGGTGACGGATGTGACGAACGAGCTGCTGAAGAAAAATGCGGAGAAGCTTAAGATGGCGACTGTTGAGACTGCGAAAGCGTCTGAGCGCGGCATCGTGGATATAGAGACACTGAAAGCAACGAATGAGTCGCTGATCTCTACTTTGGACGAGGTGATGAATATCCAGAGAGAGGGAAGAGAGAAGCGCCGGGCAGCAGAGGCGGAACTCCAGAATATGGAAACGGAGCTCAAGAATAAGCTGCTTCAGATACAGGGGTGAGGCTGACTGTGACATATGACTTTGTGGCTTGACAAGCGGGAGCTTATTCGCTAAAATCACAGTTACGGACAGCGATGAACGGGAATAGTATATATGAAGAAATGCCACAGAGAGGAGGCGGCTGGTGCGAGCCTTCGCAGGAACATATAGAACCGGCCCGGGAGCTTCTGCATGAAAGTGCAGCGTAGAGCCTGCGTTAAGGGCAAAAGAG
>DXCD01000262.1 GCA_019116185.1 Candidatus Mediterraneibacter stercorigallinarum | reverse complement strand
GTGTAGAGAATGGAGAAATCTGCAGGAATATTCTGCAGGTGATCGGATATGCTCCGGCAGAGCCTGAAGTGATCAAAGATCGGACAATGATGCAGAAAGAGTCCATAACCGCCTGTCTGGACAATGTACGTGGACTTGGCGGATTTCTGGAGCTTGAGATTCTGGCTGACAGCGAAGAAAAGAAAGATGCAGCACTTAGGGGGATAGAAAATATTCTGAACAGTCTTGGATATCAGATTTCGGATACCGTGCGGATGTCCTATTTGTCTATGCTTCGAAAGAACAAATAACTGCTACTTTTACCGGGTGATGTAGCCCAAACTCCCGACACTTACATATATTATAAAGAACGCTAAACTAATAAAGGTATACACAGATACGAAAGAATATGTTACCTCATCATTAGAAACACATTTATTTTTTATATAATTATGAAGGAGCACGCCTTGTTCCTTCAGGCGGGCTTTCCGGCGGGCGAGACGGGATACAGTAACAAGGCAGGCCGGTATCGTGAAGAGTTTGAAAAAATACTGTGGCGGACCGTTCGTCTTGCTGACGGGATGGTGGGAAAAGATGTGCTGTGTTCCGGAGAGGTGTTCACGGAATTTACGGTAATGGCGGAGCAGCAGACAACAAGATTGACCAAGGTACCGATAGATTTTCGGATCACGCAGACGGAGGAGAGACTGCGGGCAGACTGTGGGAAATATATGGATCATGAGATGGCAGACAGGATGGACTGTCAGATCAGGCGGCTGAATCAGTGTGTGCTGCAGTTGCTGAACGGCCTGATCATGTTTAAAAAGCAGATATTGCGGGAGGTTACTTCCTGTAGATTATATACGGTTAATTATCCGCTGCTGATCGAGCATATCATCCGAGAGGCGGAATTATATCGGCAGATTATAACGATGCTGGAAGAGGGAAATTGTATTTCGCAGGAAAATATTGCTGAGACGGAAATGTTCTGGAATCAGATCATGATGGAGCATGCATTGTTTATACGCGGTCTGCTTGACCCGACGGAATGTGAGCTGATAGAAACCGCAGATACATTTGCAGGAGATTACAGTCGGCTGCTGGAAGAAGCCAGGCAGCAGGACTGCAGAGCAATGAATGCGCTGACAAGGAAAGCGCTGAAAACGACAGAGCGATATCGTGATTTCAAAGCAGCGGGTGCAAAAGGGATTACCGGATGCGACATACGTTCTGTCATCCTTCCTCTACTGGCGGATCATGTACTGCGGGAGGCAAATCATTACCTTCGGGTCCTGAAACAGGAAGGGGCATAAGCGTTGAAAGGCGGAGCCGCCTGTCCAGGCGATTATCTGTACGGTTCTGGAAGCTTGGGATGGGACGTTGAATCAGGAATGTGGGGCATTTTCCGTGTGATGAAGCAGTCTATCAGGTGCAGATGTAAAGAATTTTGCGGAAGAATATTGAAAAGCAGGAGATAAGGTAAAGGGGCTGACGCATCCAGGGGGATTTCTTAATGGATGCGGCGGCCCCTTTAATGAGTTTATTCTAATCGTGCTTCTCGATATGTAGTATATAAGTGACAGCGGTGAAAGAAACTCGTCATTTCAAAAATAACATCGTCAAAAATCGAAAAATGACGAGATTAAAATTGATTTTGACGATGTTTCGTGATAAGATAAAAATAATCCAAGTTTGAGATTTTGTAAGGAGATTTCATGAGAACTTTTGATTATAAGAAAAGATATGAACGTTTATTACAATCGGATATTGTTGCTTTAGTGGCGCAGATCCATGAGTATAAAGGGGAACAGACGCTATTTGTGGAAGCGAAAGCAGATACTCTTACCCAGCTGTTAGAAGTTGCAAAAATCCAGAGTACGGAGGCCTCCAATAAGATCGAGGGTATCTATACTTCGGATGAGCGTTTGAAAAAAATCGTTCGTGATAAGACGATGCCGAAAACAAGAAATGAGAAAGAAATTGCGGGATATCGGGATGTGTTAAATACAATACATCAAAATTATGACTATATACCCGTAAAATCATCTATCTTTCTTCAGCTGCATCGGGATTTATATAAATTCGCGGGAAATGCGGGCGGTAGTTTTAAGTCATCAGATAATGTGATTGCACAGGAGGATGAACAGGGAAACAAATCTATACGGTTTCAGCCGGTTCCGGCATGGGAAACGCCGGCGTATATTGATGCAATCTGTGACGCCTTTCAAGATATCTGCAAGGATTCCCAGTGTGATCCATTGATTCTGATTCCTATGTTTATATTGGATTTTTTGTGCATCCATCCATTTAATGATGGAAATGGGCGTATGAGTCGTTTGCTGACGCTGCTTTTGTTATACCGGGCAGGATATATTGTAGGAATGTATATCAGTATTGAAAAGCTGATTGAACAGACAAAAGAAACTTATTATGAAACTCTGCAGGAGAGTTCTTATAACTGGCATGAAGAGGAAAATGATGATGCGCCATTTGTCCGGTATATGCTGGGAGTCATTGTTGCAGCT
>DXCD01000261.1 GCA_019116185.1 Candidatus Mediterraneibacter stercorigallinarum | reverse complement strand
AATCATCCCAAAGAACTTCAATGCCTCCGTAATCGCCGCTTCCTTTTCTGGCGGACATTTGGGCTGTCTGGCGTTTTCAGACTTCGACTTGTTGTAGTTTTCTCGCTCAATAATACCATATTTCTGTTTAATCTGGGCGATATAAAGGGAGGAAACCTTTAAGCCGGTCTTCTGCAACACACGTTCTTTAATCTGTCCGTATGTGGCATCATTCTGGAACCCGGACATATCCATATCCTCCAGCGAGAACTCCACACGCACTTTCTTCGAGTCGATTTCTCCCTTGGAAAGCAAGACAACCGTCTCCACATGCACGGTCTCCGGAAACATATCCACCGCTCTCCCTCTCACCAGCTCATACCCCTTCTCGCACAGCACTTTCAGATCTCTCGCCAGCGTCGCGGGATCGCAGCTCACATACACGATCCGCTCCGGCGCCATCTCCACGATCGTATCGAGCAGCGCCGCGTCGCAGCCTTTTCTCGGCGGGTCCACCACGACCACGTCTGCTCGCGCGCCGCTGCTGCCGGAAGCAGTTCCTGAGGCCGCATGTTCCTGATACCAGCTTGGCAGTACTTCCTCTGCCTTTCCCACGAAGAACTCTACGTTTTCTATCCCGTTGATCTTTGCGTTCTCCCTGGCGTCATCGATCGCCTGGGGAATGATCTCCACGCCGTACACTTTCTCTGCCTTCTGGGCGAGGAAGAGGGAAATCGTTCCAATGCCGCAGTACAGATCCCATACGGTCTCGTTTCCTTTCAGATCTGCATATTCCAGTGCAAGGGAATACAGGTTCTCTGTCTGCACGGGATTAACCTGATAGAACGACAGCGGGGAGATCCGGTATTTGACGCCGCCGATATAGTCCGTGATATAGCCGCTGCCCCATAGCACTTCGAATGAATCCCCCATGATCACATTCGTCTGGCGCATATTGGGGCTGAGGGTGATGCTTGTCATCCCCGGGATTTTTGCCAGCTCGCCGACCAGTTCTTCCGCATGTGGAAGCTCTCTGCCGTTCAGCACCAGACAGACCATGATCTCCCGGGTGGTAAATCCATAGCGAATGAGCGCATGACGAATCAATCCCTTCCCGGTTTTTTCGTCATAGGAAGGGATCTTATTCTTCTTCATAAAGTCTAATATGATTTCAAGGATCTCCCGGTTCACGGGCACGCCCAGGGCACATTCTGTATTTGCGATGATATCATGTGTCCGCCCGGCATAAAATCCTGTCACCGGATTTCCTTCTTTGTCTGTGCCAAATGGGAACTGCGCTTTATTTCGGTAGCCGAAGGGCTCGTCCATTCCCAGTGCGGGCTCCATGACCCGGTCCAGGAGTTCCGGCGAGAAACCGCCGATCCGCTCCAGGCTGCCGCGCACTTTCTGCGCCTTGAAGGCAAGCTGTCTCTCATACGACATTTCCTGGATCTGGCAGCCGCCGCACTTCCGCGCAAATACGCATCGCGGAGTGACGCGGTCCGGGGAAGCCTCCAGGACTTTCATCAGCCTTGCGTACCCGTAATTCTTCTTCGCCTTCATCACTTTCGCTTCCACGGTATCCCCGATCACAGCGTCTTTGATGAACAGAGTATATCCGTCCACTTTCCCGATTCCTTCGCCGTTTACGCCAATATCCGTTATCTCCACGACTGCTGTATCATTTTTCTGCATTACCTTCTCCCACACTTTTTTCTGCGTTACATTTTCTCCATTAAATCTGAGACTTGCTCTTTTATTCCGCTTCCTGAGCTTACACGTCTGATGTCCGTCTCAGATTTGATTCAAATAATTTATTATAACCAAGCCAGTCCTGTCCGGTTTTTCCCTTGAATACTTCTGTCAGGGTCTGCATCTTTGCGTCTGCATTGTCCGCAAGGTTCAGCGCCAGCGCTTCAGCCAGGGCCGGCTTCTTCGGAGAACCGTACTCCAATTCTCCATGGTGCGCGATCACACAGTGCTTTAACTCATTTGCAAGCTTTACCGGGAATTCCGGGATTGTCCGCACTGCCTCGCTGATCATCTCCACCCCGATCACGATATGTCCGATGAGCTGTCCTTCATCTGTGTAATCATTATCCGGAAATGCGGACAGTTCTCTTGTCTTTCCTATGTCATGGCATATTGCCGCTGTAAAGAGCAGATCCCGGTTCAGAATCGCATATGCGCCTGCAAAATATTCGCACAAATGCAGCACGCTCAGCGTATGTTCCAGCAGTCCCCCGGAGAATCCGTGATGCACGGTCTTTGCCGCGGAATGTTCTTTGAAGGATTTTATAAATGCGCTGTCCTCTACAAAAAAATATTCCAGCAGTTTCTTCAGGTAAGGATTCCCGATCTGCCGGATATACGCGGTCAGCTCTTCATACATTCCTTCCACGCTCTTTTCCGTGGTCGGCATATAGTCCGCAGGATTATATTCTCCTTCCTGCGCCTTCCGGATCTGCTTGATATTAAGCTGAAGATTCCCGTTATAGCTGATCACATCCCCATATACTTCAATAAAATCTTTTTCATCATAGTCTGCGATCCCCTGGGAATTCGGATCCCACACTTTTCCGTCCAGGATACCGGTTTTGTCCTGCAGGAGCAGGTTGTCATATGGTTTCCCGTTTCGTGTCTCAGCGGAACGTTTCCCCTTGCACAGGTATACATTCCTGATCGTCTCTCCTTCATGAAGCCCGTTAATATATCGCATGTCTTTCCTCTTTCTATCTATTTTCATTTCCAGCACATACCGCGCTGCTCATTTCTTATTTCTTTCTGATTTCTTATTTCTTCTCTCAGCCGGAGTATTCTCCGGTCATGACCTGCCTGGCTATTTTTTGCTTCCTACCGTCACAGTAAAATCCACATCCACATAACCTTCTGCGCCGATCCGTCTGCCCACAAACGTGATCTGCTGTCCTTCCCGTGTTTTCAGGACCGCGCTCTGGTACGATCCGATATTCACCACGTTTTCATCTCCCACCGCATAGATGATATCTCCACTCTGAATGCCCGCTTCCATGGCAGGAGAATCCGGATCCACATCCACCACATACACACCGCCCGGCATTCCCTGCTCCTCTTTGAGCTGGGCAGTCACTGTGGTGCCATAGATACCGATATACGGGACACTCTCGCCATTTGCAAGAAGCTCGATAATCGGTTTCAGGTCCGAAATGGCATAGGCATTTACCATAGAGCTCTCCGTATCATTCCAGACGGTCTGCGGGATCAGCCCGATGACCTCGCCCGCCATATTGAAAAGGACTCCCGTCCCCTGTGACTCAGCCGGGATATTTGTCGCCAGGATGTCGCATTCCCCGTCAAAAAACGCTTCTTTATAGTCTGTGGAGCTGACCACGCCGTACCCCATTCCGTCAGCATAGCCAAACATATTTCCCAGGGCCATCACTGTATCTCCCTGGGTCACCAGATTCGAATTGCCGAGCGTGGACACTTTGATGGAGGACCATGTTGAATCCGCGATCTCTCCGCGGGACACGCTGAACATAACCAGGCCCGTATTTTTGTCCTGCATCTTCAGAGACGCACTGTACTGCTTTCCATCCTGAAATGTAACCGTCCACTCCACTGCCCCTTCGCAGACAGAATCTTCTGCAAGGATCAAGATCTCCTGTCCATTATCCGCCGCGATCACTCCTGATGTGCCTGAAGTGATACCGGTCATTTCTTTTTCCCAGTCTTCTTCACTCTGCACCGGCTCAACAGATACAATCCCTTTCCGTGCTTCTTCCGCCCGCTCGTTCATGCCCTCCATCAGCTCTTCATAGCTGTCGGTATTAGCCGCCGGCACGGACTCCTCCTCAGCATCATTCCCGTCACCTTCCGATTCTTCATCCTCCGGAATGGTCACGGTCTTGGGATCCCTGGCGAATACATCTTCAATCCATGGTTTAAGCGCAAAAAAACCAAAGCAGGCAAACACTCCCAGTATCAGGCCGTATACGGCAAATC
Source organism: Candidatus Mediterraneibacter stercorigallinarum (assembly GCA_019116185.1). Lineage (GTDB taxonomy): Bacteria > Bacillota > Clostridia > Lachnospirales > Lachnospiraceae > Mediterraneibacter > Mediterraneibacter stercorigallinarum. The sequence continues at coordinate 35,272 of DXCD01000261.1, read as the reverse complement.
TGGCAAGCTGTTTTATGAACTGTTCCCTGCTGATCGGTTTTGGCTTTATCGTTTCCTGCAAAAAAGAATATTTCTTTTCTTCCGAGCCCTCTTCCGGACTCAGATCCCGGTCTTTCTCGTTCGGCATGGACATCATTCTCCTCCGAATCTTAGTATAACTGATTCTTATGGATTGTTCAATTCCTTTTGGAAAAGCCTTTTCTTTATCCCCGGAATGGAGTAAAATGTGTACATGCGCAGACATGCCATAAATAAACAGAAACACAAGGTGACTTCATGAATCAGAAAACACTGGCTAAACTTGAATTTGATAAGATCATTTCTCTTCTCGAGGAAGAAGCAGGGTCTTTCCGCGGCCGGCAGCTTTGCCACCGTTTAAAGCCCATGACGAACCTGGAGAAGATCAATACATTCCAGGAACAGACAGCAGCCGCGTTTACCCGCATCGTCAGAAAAGGACGGATCTCATTCGGCGACGCGGCCCCTGTGGAGGAATCCATGAAACGGCTGGAGATCGGCGGCGCTTTAAGCATCTCTGAGCTGCTCCGCATCTGCCGTCTCCTGGCGAACACCGCCCGGGTAAAATCTTACGGGCGGCACGACACACAGGAGGATTCGGCAGACTGCCTGGATGCATATTTTGACCAGCTGGAACCTCTTACTCCGCTCACTTCGGAAATCGAGCGCTGCATCATCTCTGAGGACGAGATCAGTGATGACGCCAGCAGCACGCTGAAGCACATCCGACGGAGTATTGGCAGCATCAATGACAAAGTACATTCTACTCTGTCCGGCCTGGTGAACGGATCTCTGAGGACTTATCTCCAGGATCCGATCATTACCATGAGAGGGGACCGCTACTGTATTCCCGTTAAGGCAGAGTACAGAGGACAGGTACAGGGCCTGATCCACGACCAGTCTTCCACGGGTTCCACACTCTTTATCGAGCCCATGGCAGTGGTAAAGCTGAATAATGACCTGAAAGAGCTCTACGCGAAAGAGCAGGAGGAGATTCAGGCGATCCTTGCCCGCTTAAGCGAAGAGGCCGCTCAGTACATCGAGGAGATCCGGGCAGACTACCGTGCTCTCACGGACCTGGATTTTATTTTTGCAAGAGGCGCCCTGGCGCTTTCCATGCGCGGCAGCCGTCCTGTCTTTAATGAAGAGGGGCGGATCCGCATCCGGGAAGGCAGGCATCCGCTGTTGGATCAGAAGAGCGTTGTGCCGATCACGGTCTCCCTAGGGGAAGATTTTACGCTCCTGATCATCACCGGCCCCAATACCGGCGGAAAGACAGTCTCCCTTAAGACGGTCGGGCTCTTTACCCTGATGGGACAGGCAGGGCTCCATATCCCTGCGGGCGACCGCTCCGAGCTTGCCGTATTCCACCAGGTTTATGCAGATATCGGGGATGAACAGAGTATTGAGCAGAGCTTAAGTACATTTTCGTCCCATATGACAAACATCGTATCGTTCTTAAAGAAAGTAGATGAACGCTCCCTCGTCCTTTTCGATGAGCTGGGAGCAGGGACAGATCCTACGGAAGGCGCGGCGCTTGCCATTGCCATCCTTTCGCATCTGCACAAACGGAACATCCGCACCATGGCGACCACCCATTACAGTGAATTGAAAGTATATGCGCTCTCAACGCCCGGCGTGGAAAATGCCTGCTGCGAGTTCGACGTGGAAAGCCTGCGTCCCACCTACCGGCTGCTCATCGGGATTCCCGGAAAGAGCAACGCATTTGCCATTTCGAGCAAGCTCGGGCTTCCGGACTATATCATTGATGACGCAAAGCAAAGGCTGAGCGAACAGGACGTTTCCTTTGAGGATCTGTTGAGCGACCTGGAGACAAGCCGGCGCACGATCGAGAAAGAGCGGGAAGAGATCGCCGCGTACCGCCGCGAAGCTGAGAGCCTCAAAGAGCAGGCTGCACAGCGTCAGGCGAAACTGGACGAACAGAGAGACCGCATCATCCGGGAGGCGAACGAGAAAGCGAACGCCATCTTACGGGAAGCAAAAGAAGTAGCGGACGAGACGATCCGCAATTTCCACAAATTCGGGAAAGAAAATATTTCAGCGGCAGAGATGGAGAAAGAGAGGGAACGCCTCAGAAAGAAGATCAAAGATACTTCCTCCGCTTCTTCCCTGGGTTCACAGAAACCTAAGAAAAATCACAAGCCCTCTGATTTCAAACTGGGCGAATCTGTCAAGGTGCTGAGCATGAACCTTACCGGCACTGTCAGCTCCCTCCCTGATTCACGGGGCAATGTGACGGTCCAGATGGGCATCCTCCGTTCCCAGGTCAATATATCAGACCTGGAGATCATCGAAGAGCCATCGCCTTACACGGCAAAGAAATTCAGCCGCACGTCAAAAGGGAAGATCGCCATGGGCAAATCCCTTTCCGTGAGCCCGGAGATCAACCTTCTCGGCAGGACAGTGGACGAAGCTGTCTCAGAGCTGGACAAATATCTGGACGACGCCCTCCTCTCCCACCTGAACACGGTACGCGTGGTGCACGGGAAAGGAACCGGCGCGCTGCGCAAAGGCATCCATGAATACTTGAGGCGCCAGAAACATGTAAAATCCTACCGGCTTGCCGAATTCGGAGAAGGCGATGCCGGAGTCACTATCGTAGAACTTGGATAGGAATTTCTGAAAGGGTCAGGCCCCTTTCGCCACTAAATTCCGAATATTCTGAATATAACATTAAGGAGGGACCCAAAATGGTCGGAAAACAGAAGATTCTCATCGTGGATGACGATGAAAATATTGCTGAGCTTATCTCACTCTATCTCACAAAAGAGTGTTTTGACACAAAGATCGTATACAATGGGGAAGACGCCCTGACGGCATTTGACACCTATCAGCCTAATCTGGTCCTGCTGGATCTGATGCTGCCGGGCATTGACGGCTATCAGGTGTGCCGGGAGATCCGCGCGCATTCTTCTACGCCTGTCATCATGCTCTCGGCGAAAGGCGAAGTATTTGACAAGGTGCTCGGCCTGGAGCTGGGCGCGGACGATTACATTATGAAGCCCTTTGACTCCAAGGAGATGGTCGCGCGGGTGCGCGCTGTCTTAAGGCGCTATCAGCCTTCCCGAAGCGAGGAGGCCGGTGGAGAAAAGGCAAAATGCGTAGAGTATGAAGGCATCTCTATTAACCTGACTAATTATTCCGTAATGTGCGACGGCCAGCATGTGGAAATGCCGCCGAAAGAGCTGGAACTTCTCTACTGCCTCGCCTCCTCCCCAAACCAGGTATTCACAAGGGAACAGCTCCTTGACCGGATCTGGGGCTATGAGTACATCGGCGACACAAGGACCGTTGACGTCCACATCAAGCGTCTGCGCGAAAAGATTAAAGACCATCCGCACTGGAGTCTCAGTACAGTGTGGGGCATCGGATACAAATTCGAGACAAAATAAATTCAGGCTGCGGATTGTCCCTTTGCACAGGAAGACGCCCGCAGCTCATTATTGTAACAAGGGGATATTGTCATGAAAAGCATGCTTCACCTGAAATTTATCGCACTTTATATTATATTCGGCTTTTTGTGTCTGTTCACGACCGCTACGCTGACGACACAGCTCGTGGAAAACCGGCTTATGGAGGACACCTCTGAGACACTGTACCGGGAAGCCACCCTGATCGCAAGCGATTATCTTCCCTCGTATTTTACGGACGATTCTTCGCTCTATGCGGTACAGGCTCAGCTTGCCGCAATGCGTCTGTACCTGGACGCTTCACTGTGGTTTGTTGACAGCACGGGAACAATGATCACTTCATCCAATATAGAAAATACGTCAGCGCCTGAGGCTATCGAAGAATTCAACCCCGCGGAGATCGGCGGCAGCCAGTATATCTCAGGCACTTATCACGGCTATTTTAAAGAGGACGTCATTACCGTAATGGCACCTGTAACCCAGAGCTTTTACACAAAAGGATACCTGCTGATCCACAGCCCGGTAGCCAGTGTGGAGCAGAGATGCGCTTCCATCATGCATCCTGTTTATATTTCCTTGGGCGTGATCTATCTGCTTTCCTTTATCTTTCTTCTGGGCGTCCATTTTATCGTATACCGCCCGGTCAAGAAGATTTCAGAGGCAGCGCAGCAGTATGCGCTGGGGAATCTGGACTATGAGATCCCCGTGGCCACCCATGACGAGGTGGGCTATCTCTCCGCGTCTCTGAACTATATGGCGGCACAGCTCAAGGATATGGATGATTACCAGAAGAAAATCGTGGCAAATGTCTCCCATGACTTCCGCTCTCCCCTCACTTCCATCAAAGGATATGTAGAGGCGATGGCCGACGGCACGATTCCGCCGGAAATGTATGGCAAGTATCTGAATATCATATTGTTTGAAACAGAACGTCTGACAGACCTCACGCGCGATCTGCTGACTCTGAATGAATTCGATACAAAAGAGCTCCTCCTTTCTAAAGCAGAATTTGATATACAGGATGTTATCAAGAGCACCGCAGAATCCTTTGAAGCAGTATGCACTCCAAAACATATTTCCATCGAGCTGCTCCTGATGCCCGGCACCATCCTGGTCTATGCTGACAAACGCAAGATCCAGCAGGTGCTTTACAACCTGATTGACAATGCGATCAAATTCAGCGAAAACGGTTCTCCCGTCACTATCGAGGTGACCTTAAAAAATGACAAGGCCTTCATCTCTATAAAGGATCAGGGGATCGGCATTCCCAGGAAAGAGCAAAACAAGATCTGGGAGCGTTTTTACAAGTCTGATCTCTCCCGGGGGAAAGACAAGAAGGGGACTGGCCTCGGGCTGTCCATTGTAAAAGAGATCATCCAGGCACACAATGAACACATCAATGTAATCAGCACAGAAGGCGTGGGAACGGAGTTCATCTTCTCCTTAAGCCGCGTCGGATAAAAGAAATGCTGTGGTTCCCGCAGGTTCCACAGCATTTCTTTTTGTTATTACTCGTACATCATCATCTGTACGGATCCATCTTCCATATTTTCCCGGTCCACCCATGTGTAACCGGTATCCACCACCGCTTCATTCCCGATCTCAAGCACCGTGCGCGCGGCTGCAACAACAGTGGCATATCCCATTCCAAAGGGATTCTGTACGATCAGGCCGTCGATCTCGCCGTTTGCAAGCGCCTCAGCCTGCTCGCTGCCTGTATCAAATCCTACTAAAGCGATGTCCTCAGCCTTTTCCATATATCTGAGTGCTTCCAGACCGAGCATGACTGCATCTGCGTTTGTCCCGAAACATCCCTCCAGGTCCGGGTGTTTTGACAGATAATATGCCACAGCCTCTTCATCACTCATGGCCCCTGCTCTGGAATCGATTTCCTCCAGCCTTGTCTTGGCTTCTTCTGATATTGACTCCTCTCCTGCTTCACTGTCCGCATCTGTATTCAGCCCGGACGCCGCCTCTGTCCATGCAGCCAGCTCCTCTGTTGTAACTCCCTGCTCTTCTGCCGCTGCCTGCCGCTTCAGCTCGTCAAGCTGATCCATATAGATCGTCTCCACAATTGAAACTCCCGGATGGTCCGCCGTCAGTTCATTCTGAAAGGACTCGGCCCTCTCCCTTGCATTTCCGGATACAGAATCCTGCACAATAAGAGCCACTTCTCCGCTTTCGCTGATCGCTTCACAGAGCTTCTCCGCGCCCGCTGCCGCTGCCTCGGCATTATCCGTCATGCAGGTACACTGGATTCCCTGATAACTGTTCCCCGAGTCAAAAGCAACAATCGGTATTCCGTTTCCGATCGCAAGATCAAACTGCACTGCCGATGAATTTTCATCAATACTTGCAATGGCGATCACATCCGGATAACGCGCCATCTCTTCATCAAGAATATTGACCTGCTCATCAATATCTTCGCTGTCAGCAGGAGCATTAAAAAGGACTCTGACCCTGTCATCGCCGCTGTACCCCAGCTTCTCATTTATATCGTCCGCCGCCTGCTGCACCCCGGCCCTGACCTGTTCCCAGTAAGGCGAGTTCTCCATTTTTCCGATAACCGAGATATACGTCCCCGGCTCCAGATTCAGGTCATCAACCGTGCCGTAAACGGCAGGAGAAATCATATTCAGCTTTGACTGCCACTCCGGCGTATCTGTCTTTTCGCCCGTAAACACATCATCCGTCTCCCCTGAACTGCAGGCGCATATTCCCATAGCCGTGCAAACTGCCAGAGCCACGGCGGCAAAAAATCTCTTTTTCATTTTCTTCCTCCATATTATTTAACCTTCCCCTGCATGGCTGATTTCTTCCATGCAAAGTAAAATTACCCGCATCATCTTTCTATCATACACCAATTCATGCCGGAAAAATGTGAATTTTTCCTAAATTTTCACCAACTGTCAGAGACAAGCCGGTATCCGGCGTCATCTCCCCGGCCTCTGACGCGCCGGTTCGCTTTTGTTCACATCATATTTAAATTACAGAACATTGTATGTGCTAAATTTAGAACATTGTAAACTCTTGTATAATCTCTTTTCTTGTATTAAAATAAGGGTATCGAAAGGGACATCCCTTTTCGGAAATCCAAAGAAGGAGGATACATACTATGGCACACGTAATCAGTGATGAATGTGTAAGCTGTGGTTCTTGCGAAGGCGAATGCCCAGTAGGCGCTATCTCCGAAGGGGACGGCAAATACGAGATCGATGCTGATGCCTGCGTAGACTGCGGAGCTTGTGAAGCTGCCTGTCCGACAGGTGCTATCTCAGCAGAGTAATCATATAAAACCGCAAAGTGATCACAAGCAGACAGGAGTGCCGCTGAAGCATCTGAAAAGGATGCGTCCGCGGCACTCTTTCTTTTTCTTTATGAAAAACAGTTCTGAAATAGATCCTGCCTTTTCACATTTATCTTTTTACATCGCGCTGATCGTATCTGCCACCGACATCTCACGGATCTGCCTGGCAGGTATCTTTACTGCCGCCACAGCAGCTGCTGTCATTACAGCCAGGATCACTGCGATTGCAGATACGGGCACATACCAGGGATCGCCCCACCGGTCCGTCACTAGCAGGCCGAATATTTTCCAGTTCAGCAGAAGCCCTGCCGCGCAGCCCGCGATCATCCCCCATACAACATAAGTCACCGCCTCTGCCGCGATCATCCGCAGGAGCTGGGAGCTGCTCATCCCGATCGCGCGCATGGCGCCATACTGCTGGATTCTGGCGGATACACTCATGGAAATGCTGTTGATAATATTGAAGACCGAGATCAAAGTGATCACCGCCAGGAATCCATAGAGAAACAGGGCAAAAGAATAATACGCGCCCCGCACCTCGCTGTTGTCCTCCCGGTTATCCTCCACAGTGAATGAGTCTCCTGCCAAAGCGCGGATCTTTTCCACATCCCGGTCTGTCACGCCCCGCTGAAACTGCACGTCAATGACCGTGTAATCCGTCTGCCCTGTCAGTTCCCTGAAAAGTTCTTCCGAACAAATCAGGACGGTAGAGCCGTCAGATACATGAAATACACTCTCATTAAGCACGCCTGACACATTCACTGTCTTTGTCCCGGACGTGAAATCGATCTCAATCTCTTCTCCCACAGAGAATTCCCGCGCCGCATTCATCTTCACTGCCATCACGCCTTTCCCCGCCTCTGCATCTGCAAGAGAGCCCTGCGCCGCGGCATCTTCCGCCCACCGGAACTGGTTTTCCTCATAGGAGACCAGATCGATCTGGATTTCTTCTCCGCCTGCTCTGGCAGGGACCGCACAGGCGAAGCTTCTTCCGTAGACTTTCTTTATCACCGGATTATCCCTAAGTTCTTCTGCAAGTTCCCGGGGAATGGAACAGGTATTATCCTGGCTGACAACAGACAAGTCCGGCGCTGAAGGCCTCAGAGGCTTGATTGCATGATTCATAAAATCCACCGCCGGGCTGAAACTCAAAAACAGGATAATACTGAACGCAAACGAACCTGCCATGAGAAGGAAATTCTTCCTGCTGCCCGCCGCATGATGGATTCCAAGCGCGGTCTCGATATGGAAAAGCCGGGTGTGCACTGCTCCGCGAACCTGACGGGCGCTGCCTGCGTTTTCCGATACAGCGGTCAAGGGCGACACTTTCGCCGCTCTCTTGGCCGGAGACCGTGCTGCCAGCAGAACCGTGACCAGCCCCACCAGGACTCCCGCAGCCAGCCCGGGCCAGCTCACCCCGAATACCGGCAGACCGTTAAAATACGTGGGGCTGATTGCCCGCAGCATGGCGCAGAGCGCCCACACTACCAGCACGCTCATTCCCAGCCCTATGGGAATCGCGGTCCTGCACCAGTTCAGAGCCTCGCTGCGGACGAGCCGCCTGACCTGCCTCTGGTCTGCGCCCAGGCACCGCATCATTCCGAAAAACTGGGTGCGCCGCGCCACACTGCTGTTCATGCTGCTGGAAATCATCAGGACTCCCGCCACCGTGACCAGAACTGCAAGGACTGCTGCCACGCTGTAAAGCCCTGTGATACCGGAATCATTGCTCTGGAACTGAAGCGCCAGCAGCCTGGCATTCGTCCCGACCAGCGCCGGATCGATCCCCAGCTCCCCGCAGATATCATCCAGCGTCTTTTGGATATTGCAAAATCGGTGAAACTGGACCAGAAGAGTGACATCCCCTGATTCCACGGTATTTGAGAAATATTTATCAACAGCCTTGCTGTTTATCAAAAGTCCAAAGGCATTCTCCCCGCCCATAACGGAATCATCCTCAAGAACGCCTGCAACGGTAAGAGACAGTTCTTCTCCCGCGGATGATGTCAGGTGCACAGTGTCACCGATTTCGAGCCCGAGCTGCCCGCGGACACTTTCTGTCACCGCCGCCTCATCCGCACTGTCGGGAAATCCGCCTTCCTGAAATCGTACGGCCGGCATCATCTCTGTCAGATTTTCGTCCATCCCCATGACAGCCGCGCTCGTTCCTTCTATCAAATAATCGCCTTCCGTCCCATCACTGACCATCGTATAGGACGCCGCATTCTCCGCTTCCGCGCGCGCCCGGATCAGCTTCTCCTGCTGCCCGTCAATGCCTTGGAACGCCGCGTGCCACGACCCGTTCGACTGGATCACCTGATAGATCTGGCTCTGGATCTCCATATCTGCCATACTGAATATCGCTGCCACAAGAAAGACTGCCAGGACAATGCACAGCCTTGTCATCCTGCTCTGCTTCCTGCGGATCTTTGCGGATATGCGGACAAGATCCAGATAACTCTTCATCCCATACCTTCCGCGCTTTCCGCCGCGCATCTTTTCCCGGTGCGTTCTGTTTCCTCTCATGCGCGGACACCTCCCAAGTCAGTCAGCCTGCCGTCACGCACGCGGAGCACCCGGTCCACTCCTGTAGTCAGATGTTCATTGTGTGCGATCATAAGGATCGTCTGCTGGTAATACCGCGACGCCTTCATAAGCAGGTCCATGACATCCTGGCTGTTGCCCGAATCCAAGTTGCCCGTGGGCTCGTCCGCCAGCACGAGCATGGGACGCATGATCAGTGCTCGCCCGATCGCCACTCTCTGCTGCTGTCCTCCGGAGAGCTGGCCGGGAAGATGATGCCGCCTGTCAGCGAGCCCCAGCACCTCCAGGATCTCCTCCACCTGCCTGGGATCAGGATTCTGATGATCCAGCAGGAGCGGGAAAATAATATTCTGCTCCACATTCAGCTCTGCCACGAGGTGAAAAGACTGGAATACAAAACCGATATTCTGTCTGCGGAACACGGTCCGCTGGTTCTCTTTCATGCTGAACAGATCCTGCCCGTCCAGCCATACTTTTCCGGACATGGGAGTATCCAGGCCTCCGATACAGTTCAGCAGCGTGCTCTTCCCTGAGCCCGATTCTCCGACCACTGCCGTAAACTCCCCTTTCTGAAGAGTAAAGGAGACGTCCTGAAGAGCGTCAACTCTCGCCTCGCCGGCGCCATATGTCTTGCTCAGATGTTCTACTCTCAATATTTCCATGATGATACACCTTCCTTTCGTGGAACAGTCTAGCAGGGGAACCTTACTGCCAGGTGAATCCACGGCCTTCTTTTTCTTACATTTCTGTCATCTGGCGCCGCTGTCCGAAAAAGACAGGGTAAATGCCGTCCCCTCTCCCGGCGCGCTCTTTACAGAGAGCACGCCGCCCTGACCCTCCACGATGGACTTTGCCAGCGGAAGCCCCAGTCCCACTCCCTGTATGCCGCTGTCACCGCTGCTCCTGTAAAAGCGTTTGAAAATATGGTGGATATCCTCAGGCAGAATGCCGCTTCCGTTATCCTCCACACAGATCCGCACCATGGCAGGTGTCCTCTTCCATGAAATCTTCACACAGCCCCCGCTCTGCGTATGATCAAGCCCGTTCTTCACCAGATTGCCCAAGGCTTCTGCCGTCCACTCCTCATCGCACCGGAGCATGGTATCCTCCGCGCCCTCAAAGATAAGCGCCTTCTTCTCCTGATCTGCGCGGACACAGAGGTCAGCGCATGCGGCCTTCGCCAGTTCTTCCACATGGACTTCTTTCTTCTCAAAGGCAACGCTCCCCGCATCCAGCCGCATCACTTTCAGAAGCAGCCTCAGGAGCCGGTCTATCCGCGCAAGGGACTCTTCCGACTTTGCCGCAAATATCCGCACGGTTTCCGTATCTCCCGGCTCATCTGAAATAATCTCTGTATACATATGAAGGGCGGCAAGAGGAGTCTTCAGCTGGTGGGAGATATCAGAGATCGTATCTTTCAGAAATTCTTTTGCCTTTTTCTCGCTCTCCCCTTTTGCCTTGAGAGCGGCCGCCAGCCGGTCCACTGTGCCGAACAGACGCTCCATCGTGCCGGTCCCGCCTGTTGAAAGGCGCTGTGAGAAATCCCCGTCCGCATACTGTCTTGCAGCCCGGTCCGCCCGCTCGTATGCCCGGTCTCTTGTCCGCAGGTATCCTACAGCGCCCAGAGTCAGTACGATACAGAGTGCGGCTCCTCCGCAGAGCAGCAAAAGCCCGCTCCTTTCCATGCCCTGCCTGATATCCGGAAAGAGCATAAGACTATTTTCCTCCGTATGTCCGATCTTTGCGAGCAGCGCCTTCCCTTCTGCCGTTGCTTCCGTGTTCTTGAAGGCAAGCGCAACGGTCTCCTCCGGCACACCCTGGGCGAGCAGGGAGGAGGCAGCTGTATTTTCCCACAGAAAAAGGCTGTCTCTCATCCAGATCCCCTGCATGGCCCAGGAGATCAGAAAGACAGCCGCCAGCAGAAGGCAGAACACCGCCAGGAATCCCATATACCGTTTATTCTCTTTATCCTGCAAAAACCTCATGCTTCTCCCTCCCATCGGTATCCTACGCCCCGGACCGTCAGCAGGTGGGCAGGCCGGGATGATTCCGCTTCGATCTTTTCCCTGAGACGCCGGATATAGACGGACAGTGTATTGTCATCCACGAAATTCCCGTGCCCGTCCCACAATTCATCAAGGATGAAATTCCTTGTCAGCGTCTGTCCGTCATGGAGCACGAACAGGCAGAGAAGCCGGTACTCTGCTCCGGTCAATTCCAGAAGCTTATCCCCCAGGTATACTTTGCCCGCGATCCTGTCAAGGAGCACCGGACCGGAACGGATCTTCCCCTCCGCTTCCGGCTTGTGCATGGAGCTTCTCCGAAGCAGGGCGCGGATGCGCGAGCAGAGTTCTCCCAGCTTGAACGGCTTTGTGATATAGTCGTCCCCGCCGCTGTCCAGCCCGCGGATAATGCTGGTCTCCTCATCCGCGGCGGTAAGAAATATGATAGGCGTCGTATCCCCGGACGCGCGCACTTTCTCACAGATCATGAACCCCGTGCCATCCGGAAGGGTCACATCCAGAAGAAGCATGTCATACGGATGGTCCGCCCTCAGGGCATGCTCCGCTTCCCGGACGCTCCTCGCCACATCCAGTTCAAATCCGTTCTTCTCAAGAGAATACTTCAGGCCGTCGATCAGCCCCTGGTCATCCTCCAGCAACAGTAATCTGCACATAAAAATCCCTCCCGAAACTCGTCTGCTGCACACAGCGGGGCAGCCCGGCTGTATCGGGCTGTTTCACGCTTCGTGTGATCATTATACCACAGTTTCAGGAGGGTTTTTCCTTACTATATTGTAAGATAGTTTTAAGTGTTATAAGATTTACTGTTATCTGCCGAAATATCCCGCGATCTCTTCCATCCGTTTCATCTGGTCCACTTTGAACGGGCATCTCTTATTGCAGTGCCCGCACCGGATACAGTCAGACGCCTTTTTCTCCAGCTTATCATAATGTCCTTCTGCCAGGATGTCACCCGCGCGGGAGAGGTCATAATATTTATTGATCAGGGCAATATCCAGCCCTGCGGGACAGGGATGGCAGTGATTGCAGTACACGCATTTTCCCGCCGCGTCATTCGGCGTAAAAGTCCCGATCACCGAATAATCTCTCTCTTCTTCCGGCGCGTCAAAAAATCCCAGCAGCTGCTTCATATCCTCTTTTTCCCGGATTCCGGCGACCACGGTGAGCACACCCGGCTTATCCAGGGCATACTGAATACACTGGTACTGTGTCAGCGCCTTTCCAAATGGCGAAGTCTTTTCATCCAGGAGCTGCCCGCCGGAGAATGCCTTCATCACAGAGATCCCCACGCCCTCTTTCTGGCAGCGTCTGTAAAGATCCATCCTCTCGTCCGGGCTCCCGTTGGCGTACTCGCCCTGGCGGTAATCATATCCGGGATTGATGGAGAACATCAGCATATCCACAAGCCCGGTATCTAACACCTGGTTCGCAAGCGCAGGCGTATGGGAAGAAGTCCCCATATGCCGGACAATGCCCTGCTCTTTCATTCTGAGAAGATAATCCAGCACCCCGTTTCTGCGGTATGCATCCCAGTCGCTTTCCTCGTCCAGGCAGTGGATGAATCCATAATCAATATAATCGGTCCGCAGTGTGTTAAGCTGCCAGTCAACAGACCGCTTCACCTTCTCCAGCGCTGTGGTCCACCCGTATTTTCCGCTGGAGTATTCCGCACCGAAATGAATCTGATACATTACGCTGCCGCGCTTTTTTTCAAAAAATCTGCCGCAGTATCCGAAGCACTCCGCTGAAGCAGCCGCCAGGTCAATGTAATTGACGCCGCCCTCATGCGCCAGCTCGAGTGCTTCCAGCGCTTCTTTCTCCGAAGCGTCTGACAGACAGGCAGTACCGATCCCGATCGCGCTGATCCTGTCTTTTGTCCTTTGGTTTATTCTGTATTCCATGAAATCATATTCCCCTTTTCTTATATGTCAATCATCCCGCCGGACCACCGGCTGCTTCATCCATTTTTCACGATAGAGCCGGATCAGGAAGATCGTTCCCCGGAAGCACAGCTCCAGGCACATGGCGATCCACGCGCCCTCAAGCCCGATCTTCCCGGTCAGGAACACTGCCAGCGGCAGACGCACCAGCCAGATGCTGCCGAAATTCATTATACTTGGAACCAGCGTGTCCCCGGCACCTCTCAGGGCTCCTGCCACGATATGATAAGCTGCCTGAATCGAAAAACCGGACGCCACTGCACCGCTCATTCCGCCGAACAGCCATGTGCTGCTTGAAACGAGGCTGATCGATGCAGATGCTTCCGCGCCCAGCCGTCCAACCATGGCAGCGTCAATATATCCCATGACCACAGACGCGATCTGCGCCAGGATCGCCGGTATACTCAATGTCAGCACAAGACGGAAACGCTGCGCTTTTGTCAGCGCAGCGCCCTCCTTCATCTGTGTAAGAAGATCATCTGTTTTGTTTTTCATAATTCACCTGTATATTTACCTTTTTCGCAGATCTTCTCCCCATTCTTTGATCCGCCCTTTCAGGCACAGTTCTCTGCCTCGCATCCGGTAATGACCTTCCCCTTTGCTTCCGGTTCATCCATAATGATCTCGCCCACGGAAGGCACTCTGATCGTGCCGGAATGCGGGTTTTTAATGCTGATCACCGGAGTGTTTATCTCGGCCTCTACATCTGACTTCTCAAAGCAGAGGTCAGTATCCGTCATTTCACAGTTAATCAGCTTCAGGTCTTTACAGTAACAGAACGGCTGTGTTCCGATGATCCTGCAGTTGATCAGGGTCAGCCCCTCCGAATACCATGCCAGATATTCGCCTTTGACCACACTGTCTTTCACTGTGACATTCTTCGCATGCCAGAAAGCATCCTTTGTATCCAGACGACAGCCGCTGAGCACCGCGTTCTCAATATACTGGAAAGAGTATTTCCCTTTGAAAGTAACATTGGAAAACTCGATGTCTTTTGCACGCATTAGAAAATATTCACTCTCTGCCGTACAGTTTTTCATCCGGATGCCTGAAGCGGACCAGCCGAATTCCGGCGAAATGATATCCGAATTTTCAATGGTCACATCCCGGCATTCCCGGACAGCTTTGATGCCATGCATTTTGGTATCCGTGATTCTGACATGCTCCGAATACCAGAGGGCCGCGCGGCACAGCTCTGTCATTTCACTGCTGCTGATCGTGAGATCATGGTCATGCCAGAACGGATAACGCAGGTTGAAAAAGCAGCTGTCCGCCACAATATTCCGGCTCTCCTTCAGGGCGCTCTCGCCGTCCGCCGGCCCGTCAAACCGGCAGTTCTTTATAGTAATACCGTCACTTCCGTAGAGAGCGCGTTCTTCATCAAAAGTTTTATTCTCAATCAGTTCCATTTAAAACAAGCACCTCTTATCCAGAAAAATTTATATAACCCCTGTTAATTATTTATTCTGCCCCATGGCATTCCGGAAGAACTCCTCCATCTTCCCAAAGGGAATAATGTCCGTCCTGTCATACAGGTCCGTGTGCACTGCGTCCGGAATGATCATGAGTTCTTTATTGTCCGCATACGGATTGTCTTTCACCATATCTGCAAAAGCATCTCTGCTGAAGTAGCATGAATGCGCCTTCTCGCCATGGATGATCAAGACCGCGCTGCGGATCTCATTGCTGTACTTCAGGATCGGCTGGTTCAGAAACGACATACAGCCGGTCACATTCCATCCGCCGTTAGAATTCAGGGAGCGCGGATGATATCCCCGTTCCGTCTTGTAATAGTCATAATAGTCTTTTACAAAGAACGGCGCGTCTTCCGGCAGCGGGTCTACCACGCCCCCGCCTAAAGCGTAGCTTCCGTTTTTATAATCTTCGATCCTCTGGGCATTCAACGCCTGGCGCTTCGCATATCTTGCACCTTCCGAATCCTCATAGTCAAAATAACCTTTCGCATTGACACGGGTCATATCATACATAGTGGAAGCAACAGCAGCCTTGACCCTCGTGTCGAGCGCCGCTGTATTCAGCGCCATGCCGCCCCATCCGCAGATCCCGATGATGCCGATCTTCTCCGGGTCCACATTGTCCTGCACGGACAAGAAATCTACCGCCGCCTGGAAATCTTCTGTGTTGATATCCGGAGACGCCATATACCTGGGCTGCCCGCCGCTCTCGCCGGTAAACGACGGGTCAAACGCGATCGTAAGGAATCCTCTCTCAGCCATGGTCTGTGCGTAGAGACCGGACGCCTGCTCTTTCACCGCGCCGAAAGGTCCGCAGACAGCGATTGCCGCCAGCTTCCCTTCCGCGTCTTTAGGCTCATACAGATCCGCCGCCAGCGTAATCCCATAACGGTTATGAAACGTTACTTTGCGATGATTTACCTTATCACTCTTCGGAAATGTCTTATCCCATTCTTCCGTCAAAACTAATTTCTCTTCCATATCAAACTCCTCCGTTTCTTTATATTTGAATTCCCGATTTACTCTGCGTCTTCTTTCTGCATGGTGAATACCATGTAGTCAAGGCAGTCGATCCTAAATTGATCCTGGTGTAACTCTTTCAGAAGCAGGGCGCGCTGCCGGGATAGCATCTGGTACTGCTCCTGGCGTTTCCGCTGTTCTTCCAGCTCAAGGAACTGAACGATCTGAGACGCGCTGCACCCGGCATCTGACAGATTCCGCCGTATCCTGAAAATCCGGTCTTCATCCATTACTTCCATCTCTGTGCTACCTCCTTGCTGTCTTTATTGTAGTGCCATGCCCCGGGAATAGCAAATGCTTAATTTTTATGTTTTGATATGCTTTACAGGTATTCGACAGCTATATATAATTATTATCAGATACGCCGGCTATTTAGCTATAACTGAGAAAAAACAGGAATCAATAACCGGCTTACAGCACAGCCACAAAGGAGGGACACATAATGGAACTGCGTGTACTTCGCTATTTTCTTGCAGTCGCAAGGGAAGGAAATATTACGGGAGCCGCAAATTTCCTGCATCTGACACAGCCCACACTATCCAGGCAGATCCGGGATCTGGAGGAAGAACTGGGACAGCAGCTTCTGATCCGGAAGAGCCACCGGGTAGCGCTCACGCCGGAAGGCATGCTGCTGCGGAAGCGTGCAGAGGAGATCATCGCCATGGTAGATAAGACGGAATCTGAGTTCACCTCTATGGCGGACAGTCTGAGCGGAGATATCTATATCGGCGGCGGCGAAACCCAGGCAGTCCGGCAGATCGCAGAGCTCATCAACAGGCTGCGCGATGAATTTCCCGGCATCCACTATCACCTGCACAGCGGAAACGCGGAAGATGTAACCGAACGTCTCGACAAGGGACTCCT
Source organism: Candidatus Mediterraneibacter stercorigallinarum (assembly GCA_019116185.1). Classification (GTDB taxonomy): domain Bacteria; phylum Bacillota; class Clostridia; order Lachnospirales; family Lachnospiraceae; genus Mediterraneibacter; species Mediterraneibacter stercorigallinarum. The sequence goes on along the minus strand of DXCD01000261.1, from coordinate 18,649 downwards.
GGACTTCGGAATCATAATCCAGCCCGCGGACATTACAAAATATGATTATCTGAACCTCTCCGATAAAGACACCTGGGGAGTCGTCATGAGGAAGGACAGCCCTCTTGCAGGGAAAAATTGTATAAAAAAAGAAGATCTTCTGGATCTTCCTCTTATCTGCTCCAGGCAGGTGCTATCTCCTCACAGAAGCGAAAACGGATTCGCCGACTGGTTCGGAGCGGACTTTGACAAACTGGATATCGTAGCGACTTATAACCTCCTGTATAACGCAGCGATCATGGTGGAGGCTGGAGTGGGATACGCGGTCACACTTGACCGTCTGGTAAACACCTCCTCTAACAGCAGCCTGTGTTTCCGTCCCCTGACGCCCACGCTGGAATCCGGGCTCAGCATTATCTGGAAAAAATATCAGGTCTTTTCCCCGGCGGCAGAACTGTTTTTAAACAGGCTTAAGGATACCCTTGCTGATAATAAAATCCCGACAAATTCTGATCGCAGCCGCCAGACAGATGTAAACTGACATCCCTATTTGTCGTAACTTCACGAACGATTGTTTCCTTATCCTGATTCTCTGTGTGCTATAATATCCATAAAGTCGGGACAGCCCTGACACGGCTCAGCTGTGACATGTCCTGCTTAAAGATCAGCAGATCAGAATAAGGAGGTATAAATATTAATGGGCGAGGTCAGATTTATGATTTCCGAAGCCGCGAAACAGGTAGATGTTGAATCCCATGTCTTGAGATATTGGGAAGAAGAACTCGGTCTGACAATCGGGCGCACGGAAATGGGCCATCGATATTATACCAATGACGACATTCAGCTTTTCCGCTGTATTAAAAAACTTAAAGATGAAGGAATGCTGCTGCGAGAATTAAAGCCTCTGATCCCGGAGCTCAAAGAAACCCGGCAAAAGATGAAGTCCGGCGGCGAACCGTCTCCTGATCACAGCAAGACTCCGGCTGCTGTGCCGGTCTCTGCTGCCGTATCTGCTCCTTCCATACAGCCTGCCTCTGAATCAGGAGACGTTATGATCCCTCTGAAAAATATAGAGCAGATGCGTGCTCTTGTAGGCGATGTCTTCCGCGAAGCCCTCAGCGAGAATAATGATGTATTAAAAAAAGACATCAGCAGCACTGTGACCGCTGATGTCATGCATGAGATGGATTTCCTTCTCCAGGCTAAGGAGCGCCAGCAGGAAGAGCATTTCCGCAGGCTGGACTCCCTGATCCGCCAGCAGCAGACAGCAAGAAAAGAATCTGCCAAAGGCGGCGCTATCATGAAATTGAGAAAAATCTTTACATAAACGCCTCTACTGCTGCCGCAGTTCATTCCCGAAGCGTGTGTACTGCGGCATCCACGCAAGGCGCACGGTCCCGATAGGACCGTTTCTCTGCTTTGCGATGATGATTTCCGCTATGTTCTTATCTTCCGTATCAGGATTATAATAATCATCCCTGTATATAAACATACACACGTCCGCATCCTGCTCGATGGCTCCGGACTCACGGAGGTCTGAGAGCATGGGCCGCTTGTCCGTTCTCTGCTCCACGGCACGGCTGAGCTGCGACAGCGCGATGACCGGCACGTTCAGTTCACGCGCAAGCCCCTTAAGCGAACGGGATATCTCTGAAATTTCCTGCTGACGGCTCTCATTCTTCCTGCCGCCGCTCCCGCTCATGAGCTGGAGGTAGTCGATGATAATCAGGTCAAGCCCCTGCTCCAGCTTATATTTCCTGCATTTGGACCGCATCTCGGAAATAGAAATGCCGGATGTGTCATCGATGATCATCCTTGAATTTCCGATTGTCCCCGCGCCTTCGATCAGTTTCTCCCAGTCTGTATCTGACAGAGTACCAGTCCTTAATACCTGGGCATCCACATGGGATTCCAGAGAGAACAGACGGTTCACGAGCTGTTCCTTGGACATCTCAAGACTGAAGATCGCCACCGCCAGATTCTGGCGGAAAGCCACATGCTGAGCAATATTGAGCACGAACGCCGTCTTTCCCATTGACGGACGGGCTGCGATGAGCACCAGGTCCGAGCGCTGAAGCCCGGAAAGTTTATAATCAAGATCAATAAACCCGGTAGGGATGCCTGTTACAGTTCCCTTTGTCTTTGAAGCCTTCTCGATTACGTCAAGCGCGTTGAGCACGACCTGGCGGATGGGTACGTATTCCTGGGAATTACCGTGTTCTACCAGCTCAAACACCTGCTTCTCTGTCTGATCCAGTATTTCCTCAATCGGACGGTTCTCAAGATAGCAGGCGTTGGCGATCTCTTCGTTGATCTTGATCAGTCTCCGCAGGATCGCCTTATCCTTTACAATCTCCGCATAATATTTAATATTCGCGGATGTCTGCGTCCCTGCAAGAAGCTCCCTGGCAAATTCCATGCTGCTGATCTCCGGCGGGACATCCTTTGATTTCAGATGCTCCTGCAGAGTGATCAGGTCCACCGGCCGCCCTTCTTTAAAAAGCTCCACCACAGCATCGAACAGGATCCCATATGCTGTCTGGTAGAAATCATCGCCCGTGAGCATCTCCGACGCCACCATGACAGCATCCTTATTCATAAGCATCGCCCCCAGCACGGCCTGCTCTGCTTCAATGCTGTGGGGCGGTATCCGTTTCATTGCCGCTTCTATATCCATGAAGAATATCTCCTTATGCTTCTCCCTTTTATTCTTCTTCCTTTACAACCACTTTCAGCTCTGCTGTCACTTCCGGATGAAGCTTAACAGCAACCATGTGAGTACCCAGAGACTTGATGGCCTCTTTGAGCTGGATCTTTTTCTTATCCACTTCAAGATTCATCTGCTCTTTGACCGCGGCAGCGATCTCTTTGCTGGATACCGATCCGAACGCTCTTCCGCCCTCGCCTACTTTGATGGATAACTCTACCTGTCCCTCTGCAAGCTCCGCCGCAAGCTTCTTTGCTGCCTCCAGGTTCTCCTGCGCTACTTTCTTCTCATTGTTCTTCTGAAGCTTCAGGTCATTGAGATTCTTTCCTGTTGCCTCCACGCCGAACTTTTTCGGCAGGATAAAATTCCTTGCATATCCGTCATTTACATTTACAATCTCACCCTTCTTTCCGAGAGATTTTACATCCTGTAATAAAATAACCTTCATATCTAAATATCTCCTTCCTCGATCATATCGTCTATTGTTTCTTTCAGCACGCTGATCACTTCCTGTATATTGGTATGGTCGAACTGCGCTCCCGCCGAGTTGATATGTCCCCCGCCGCCTAATTTCTCGGCAATAATCTGCACATTCACTTCATCAATAGAGCGGGCGCTTAAATATATCTTTCCCTCATAGACTGTCAGCACGAAAGATGCCTTGATCCCGCTGATATCCAGCAGCTCATTCGCTGTCTGGGCCGCCAGCACTGTAGGGCTCTCTATATCGCTCGGACACTCAGCGATGGCATATTCCTTCCGATAGACCTCTGCTTTGCGCATAGCTTCTGCTTTTGCGCGGTAGGATGCCATATCATCGCGGAACATCTTGCGCACGCGGGTAATATCCGCGCCGCACCGCCTTAAGAATGCAGCCGCTTCAAAAGTCCTCACTCCGGTACGGTTCATGAAGTTCCTTGTATCGATCATGATTCCCGCATACAGACAGTCTGCTTCCACTGACGGAATCTTAATGTCATCCGCAATATACTGGAGCACCTCAGCCACCATTTCACAAGCAGACGAAGAATACGGCTCCACATAAGACAGGACAGCATTTTCTATGACATTGCTGCTCTGACGGTGGTGGTCCAGAACCGCGGTCATGCGGGACCGCCTGAGCAGTTCCGGGCATTCTGTCATCTGCGTCTTGTTCGTGTCCACAACGACAACCATCGTATTGTCCGTAAAATAATCCAGCGCCTGGTCCGACGTAAGGAAAATATCATCCTCATACGCCGGGCTCTCTGCGATCTCATCGTACAGATGGCGCACGGATTCTGTCACCGTATTTATGATAATATGCGCCTTCTTTTCCAGGCTCACTACCGCTCTGTAAATTCCCATGCACGCGCCGAAAGAATCCGGGTCCGCGATCTTATGTCCCATGATCATGACCTGATCCTTCGTGACAACAAACTCACGCAGCGCCTCTGCCTTGACGCGGGCTTTTACACGGGTATTCTTCGCGGTCTGCTCCTTTTTCCCGCCAAAATAAGAGATGCCGTTGCAGTCCTTGATAACCGCCTGGTCCCCTCCTCTGGCAAGCGCAAGATCGATCGCCACGCGGGCATACTGGTAGCTCAGGGCATACGTCGCGGTATTCAGACCGAGCCCGATGCTCAATGTAGCAGAACGGGCATTTCCGATATTGACCTGCTTGACCTCTTCCAGCAGAGAAAACTTGTCCTCTGCGATCTTTTTATAACTTTCTTTTTTAAGGACAATAAAATACTTGTCCTTCTCCATCTTTTTGACGATACCGTCCACATCGCCGATATACTTGTTGATCTTTCTGTCAATCAATGCCACAAGGAGCGACTGGCGCACCTCCTCGACACTCTCCATGACTTCGTCAAAATTGTCAATATAGATCAATCCGGCGATCATCCTCTGGTCTTCATTTTCGCGGATGTATGCGTTCAGCTCCGTCACATCCTGCATGGATACGGCCACAAAGAACTCTTCGTCCTCCGGAATCTGCAGAAGCTCTTCCTTCTGGCTGAAGCCTTCCAGGGACACACGGCGCAGTTCCACCAGATAATCCCTGTCCTTATAAGTCACTTCCATCTCCGAATGATCCAGATCCTTCTTCGGGAAAACTCCCGGATGCAGCTCCGGAATCATCCGGTTCAGATACTTCTCCTTCCTCAGCCCCGCCGTCAGGGCAGTAAAAGCGTCATTGCCCCAGAGGATGCGCCCGTCTTCCAGCGCGATCGCATAGGGCACGGCAAGCTCTTTGAGCAGGGTGTGCTCGATCCCCTTATACTGTGCCGAGAATTGGATCAGATCAGCCAGGATCAGGGAGCGGTTGTAGAAATAAAGACCTCCCGCAATGGCCAGATAGACCAGGATAAATACAGACATCATTAATCCTGCTTTTTTGTCGATCATATAGAGCCATATATTCATGGCCGCCAGCAGGACCGTCATAATGAGCGGCCAGTTCATATACATCCTGAGCTGGCCTTTTAAGCGCATGCCTTTTTTCTTTTTCATAATGGTTTCACCTCATCCATATCTGCCGGGTCTCCGCAGATATGCACAATGCAGAACTAAAAAAACACTCTCTGTTTTTCGCTATACTGTCTTATTATAGCATCTTTTCTTGTTTTATTCCACTGTTGTTTACAGATGAATTCAGGCCGTCTTTTTATCTTGATGTGTTGGAAGAAGCAGAGTGCCGCAAAATTATCAGTTTGATAATTTTGCGGCACTCCGTTTTTCTACACCATCCCCATGCTTCTCAGCACATACAGCCACCCTGTCAGAGTGAACGCGCTGAACAATGTGGTGAGCATGACCACGCTGGAAGTAAGCACGCCTTCATGTCCCATATTCTTCGCCATGACAAAGCAGCTAACCGTAGTAGCTGATCCCAGCATTACAAGGATCGCCACAAGCTCTTCCCTCCGGAATCCCAGCATGACCGCCAGGGGAAGAAAGACCGCCGCAAATCCTGCAAGCTTCATGGCCGCTGCCACGGCCGCAGGTTTTGCCTTTGCAAAGGCTTTGCGGATGTCAAACGTGGCGCCCATCGCCATCAGCCCCAGGGGAGTCGCCACAGCGCTTATATTGGAGACGGTCTTTTCCATAATGGACGGCATAGGGATCTTCAGGGCGGACCAGACAAGCCCGGCGGCGATACCGATAATGATCGGGTTGGTCACGATCCCTTTGAATGTCGCCTTCCATACAGCCTTATCCAAATGCCTCCGTTCCGGCTTGAAGAAGGCGAGCACCACCACCGCCATCACATTATAGAGAGGCACGCTCCCGATGATCATGAGGGGCGCCATCCCGGCGTCCCCGTATATGTTCTGGATAAAGGCAATCCCCAGAAGAGCCGCGCTGCTCCGGTAGGATGCCTGGATGAACTCGCCCTGAATGGACTTATCTTTCCACAGGAGGGAGACCGCAGCCGCGATCCCGATACTTGCCAGGGTCGCCGCAAAGCAGAACAGGACAAATTTCAGATTCCATACTTCTGAAAAATCCACAGTCGCCAGATCTTCAAAGACAAGGACCGGCAGGGGCACCAAAAATACGAATTTATTCATTTTTGACGCAAACACATCATCGATCCAGCCGAGTTTTCGGAACACCAGTCCCAGCACCATCATGAGAAAGACAGGGACAGTGGCGTTCAGGCTGAAGATCAGATTCTCCATCCTTTTCCCCTCCATTTCCTTATAGTTAAGCGTCTCTCCGATATCACTTCACCTGATATCCCATCAGCCGGCTTACTCTGTCCTCAGAGCTGTCACGGGATCGCTCTTCGCAGCTTTCCGCGACGGTATAATGCCTCCAATCAAGGTCAGTACAATGCTCAAAAGAATGAGGATCACCGCCGGGGCAGCAGGGAGCACGGCGCTCACCTCGTTCGTCCCTGCCAGGTAGTGAATCAGCATATTTCCGGGTATCAGGGCCAGAAGCGACAGCCCGATGCCGATCAGCCCGGCGCACAGCCCGATAATAAATGTCTCTGCATTGAACACTTGCGAAATATTCCCTTTCGATGCTCCGATGGCACGCAGGATACCAATCTCCTTCTGCCTCTCCAGAACACTGATGTACGTGATGACCCCGATCATAATCGAAGATACGACAAGAGAAATCGCCACAAACGCGATCAACACATAACTGATGATGTCAATAATATCCGTCACAGATGACATCAACGCCCCTACCACGTCCGTGTAGGTGATGACCTGCTCTTCTTTTCCTTCCGCCTCCATACGGCTGTTATATTCATTCAGGATATTGACGACCTGTTCTTTACTCTCGAAGTCCTTTGGATAGATATCAATACCGCTGGGGGTATCAAAGTCCACATACCCGAGATTCTGCAGGTTGCTCTCATATGTGGCGCTGTTTCCCGAGTTCATGGACATCATAAGTTCCGCCAGTTCCTCGCCCGTCATATTCATCTGAAACGCATCCGCAAATGCCTCTGCATCGATATTCATTGAGCCGGAAAATGTGTTCTGAAGGCTGTTTCCCGCCTGGGCCATTGCCTGTCTCATCGCGTTTTCCATTCCGGAAACGAGCTGTCCCGTCACCTGCTGCATGGCGGATGAAATCTGCTTCTGAATCGCCTGCCCGGCCGCGCTGCCATAAGCGGACATCGCACTCTGCATGTAGGATTCCACCGCCGCGGATATCTGACGGCCCAGACTGTCTATATCCACGACGCCGGCAAGCCCTTCTGTCAGCCTCTGCTGCCCGTCCTCTGTACTGAGGTAGGCGAGGAAATACTCCGGCATTTTACTCGGGTCGGGTCCGTTGCCCGCCGCGGCATATGCCTGATATCCCGCGGCGAGCTCGGAAGCAAGCTTCCGGATCTGATCAGATGTAATTGTGATATTATCCGCAATTCCCCCGAAGATCTCTCCTGCCCATCTGTTCAGAATCTCCTGTGCTTCCGCGGTCTCAAGATACTCCAGCAGATACGTGTCAAATTCATCCGGGTCTGTATAACCTTTATCCGCCGCATACTGCCCAAAACCGCTCATAATCTCCGTGATCATGCCTTTCAGGTCATCCGCGGTCACTGTGATCCCTCCGCCGGACTGAATGATCTCACTGATATTATTCCGCAGGATCTCCTGCGCTTCCGGCGTGGAGAGATACTTCTGAAATGCTTCTCCCAGCCCGGAATAATCCGCCTCGGGATGGGATTGGGCATATGCCTGATACCCTTCCAGAAGGCTTGCGGCCAGCTTTTCCATTCCTCCCGGCGTCACTGTCACATCCAAGTCGCCCAGGATATCTCCAAGGCTGAGTGCCGGCATCTCCGGCAGGTCAACTGCCACATTCCCCAAATCGACCATACCGGACAGATCAATGGAACCGCCCGCCGAATCGAATAGATTCGAGAAATCCAGGGAACTCCCCAGCCCGGAAAATGCATCGGCGTCAAATCCCAGCGCCTCCCGGAGCTTACCTTCATCCACGGTGATCAGAGACTGCGTGTCAAAGTCATCTTCCCCGCTGTCCTCCCCGAACGCCTCTCCGGTAAACACATTGACAGAAGAATCAGCCAGCTGCTGCTTTACGATCTCTTCCTTCGCCGCCTGCTCTGCCACATGTTCTGTGAGGGACGCAGGATACCCGATCCCCGCAGAGAGGGCGGACGCATTGGCATCTTCCGCGGGCTGGACAATGCCCACGATCGTGAGCTCTTCCCCGTTCTGTACAAGCTGGCGCATATATGCTTCGTCGTCTGATTTGTCTTTCCACACCTTATACTGGCTGTCATATTCATAATAATCCGCGCTGTTTACAAGGCGGAATGTGATCCCCAGGATATCCTCATAGGAGTAATCCCCCATGTCTCCCGGAGTCTCCACGTTTTCTTCATCAATAAACTGCCGGATCATCTCATCCAGCTCCATGGAGTCACGCAGTCCCATCGTATAAAGCATGAGGTCGCTGATACTGCCGCCCGGGGTGAGCACAAGCACACACTCATTATAATTTTCCGGCCAGCGCCCTGCTTTCACATCGTACTGTCCTTCATAAAGCTCTGTATTTTCCGGCATCTCATAAAACACGTCCGTGCTCATCATGGTGGACATCATACTGTTCGAACCGGCAGAGGACCCGAGCCCGAGAGCATCAAAGGATTTGTCCGGGTGCACCTGGCGCACGCCGTCCCCGTTTACCCGGTAAATCTGAGGAACCACATTGTAGGAATATTCTACTGCGTTTGTGTATTCCTCGATCCCGCTCTCCCCGCTTTCCAGATATTTCTTCAGAGACTCCAGGTCATTGGAATCCATTGTTGAGAACATATCCGTCACCATCTCAACTACCTGTATGTCGCCGGGTTCTTCCGACATATCCCCTCCTGCAGATTCATCACTGACCATAATGGAACTGAAGTCAAATCCCGTACTCTGGATCTGGAGCGGATACTCTGAGAGAGTCTCTTCTTCAATATCCTTGATATACTCATTCACGCCCGTGGAAAGCGACAGGATCAGAGCAATGCCGATAATGCCGATAGAACCTGCAAAAGCAGTCAGCAGTGTACGCGCCTTCTTGGTCCTCAGATTGTTAAAACTCAAGGAAAGCGCGGTGAGAAATGACATGGATGCCTTTCCCATATTTTTGTGCCGTGGTTTTTCCAGTTCCTCTTCGCGCACCACAAATGCATCGCTGTCTGATATGATCTTTCCATCCTTCAAGTTCACAATGCGGGTAGCATACTCCTGAGCCAGTTCCGGGTTGTGCGTCACCATTACAACCAGACGGTCTCTCGCCACCTCTTTCAGCAGTTCCATCACCTGCACGCTGGTCGCGCTGTCCAGCGCGCCTGTGGGTTCGTCTGCAAGGAGGATATCCGGGTCATTGACCAGCGCCCTGGCGATCGCCACCCTCTGCATCTGTCCACCGGAGAGCTGATTCGGCTTCTTGTGCACCTGCTCTCCCAGCCCCACCTGCGCAAGCGCCTCCCGCGCCCGCTTTCTCCGCTCTGCCTTGCCGATGCCGGAGATGGTCAGAGCCAGTTCCACATTTGCAAGGATCGTCTGATGAGGAATCAGGTTATAGCTCTGGAAGACAAAACCGATCGTGTGGTTCCGGTAGGAATCCCAGTCTCTGTCCTTATATTTCTTTGTGGAGATCCCGTTGATGATCAAATCCCCGCTGTCATAGCGGTCCAGGCCGCCAATGATGTTAAGAAGCGTTGTCTTTCCCGAGCCGCTGGGTCCCAGTATCGCGACAAATTCATTATCTCTCAGGTTCAAACTTACTTTATCAAGAGCTTTCTGTACAAGATTCCCAGTGCGGTATTCTTTACAGATGTCTCTGATCTGAAGCATAGATGTCTCTCCCTTCTGCGTTAATGTTCCTATTTTATCACATTTCGCACTGTTTCACTATACGCATCCACACTCTCTTCACATTCTGTTCACAAATTAAAACAGAGAAGCGCCTGTGTTTTCCACAGATACTTCTCTGTCTCAGATCAAGTATTACTTTTTGCTTTTCCGAACATTCATAGCAAATATAAAATAAAGCAAAGAGATAATGCATGTGAAAAGCTGCTGGACATTAACCTCACTGATCAATGACAGTACTGACAGCGCCAATATCAGCCCTCCCCATATCACAGCCAGCATTGATTTATCAGGATTATTTGCCGCGCGAAGCCCCAATGCACCGCTTATAATCCCGAGCGCGCCCTCCAGCACAAACAAAACCACACTGAGGGCAACCATCTCAGCGGTACCTGCCACCGCGCTGTCCCCCTCTGCATAAAGCGCGATTGTCAGCGCCCCTGCTCCCGCCACAAAGATCCCTGCAATGATTTGTAACACGGAGATTATCTTTAATCCTGTTCTCATATGCACCTCCATATACTTTATTTTAGAACCTTAATAAACTCTAGCATTTTTTTTACAGAAGTTCAATAAAAATATATAGTGCTGCCCAAGAACTACCATCCCTTGAAGAAGAAGAGCCCCGCTCCCAGCCCTTTGCCTATTGCAACACTGATCGTAAACGCTGCCACGTATCTCACGATCCGCACACGCCGCATAAATACAGGGAACACATTTAAAATCTCTGCCAGGGCCATGGACCAGCAGCCAACAAAAATGCCGGCAAATATGCCGAATATGCCGAGCATGCCTTTCCCAATGTCAGACTGCGCGGCGCCCGCTGACAGGCCGATCTGAAATATATAGATCAGATTCCCGATGATTCCTCCCAGCGCCACGCTCGATTCATAGAGAAGGATCTTGTCCGCTGTGTGCGTGCGGTCGGCAAAGTCCGCCACCACGCCCAGCTCGACAATAAAAGCAAACAGGCCGCCAGCCGCGGCTGCTCCCGCGCTAACTCCGATGGCCGCCAGAAGGATCTGCTGCGCCCATTGTGCCCACATCCAGCTCTTCCCCCTTTCTGGCCGCATCTTCCGCCAGTGTTGTCTGGATATCATTTTCATACAGCCTCATCTGAATCTCCATGGGCGTGGGATCCACGGTAAAGCGTTTTTTCCCGAAATGGTTAAAGAAAATAAGGATTCCCAGCGTAATCCCAATAGAGTAAGAGATCTCAAGTATCGTAAACCCGCTCGTCTCCTGTCCTGTGACGAGCTCATGGATCTGCCCGAACAGTTTCGTCACATCCACGTCATTGTTAAATGCCATGATGGAAAATGCCGCCCCGAAAAAAGTCACTGCCACCACAAAGATTGTTTTCAATATATGCCATGCCAGAGGCGGTGTTTTCTGGTTTTCATAGGTCACGATGATATCTGTTTCCCCCAGGTTCTGTACTTCAATCCCCGGATATTGTTCATGTATGCACGCGATGATCTTCAATACGGACACAACACACCTCTGCTGTCCCGGCTTTTTAAACTTTAAAATCCTTAATGTCTTTATCTTCGGCAGGACCGTCTTATCTGAACATTCCATAACCAGGATATCCCCCAGCGTCACGTCCTGCTTCGTCACTTCCACATCCCGGTCACCCTTAATGTAAAGTGTTGTACTAGAAGCCATATGCCGCCTCCTGTGTTTTCTCAGCCGCTTCTGCCGCCCGGAATCCATCCTTCTGCCCATCGTCCGATTCGAATGCACTATACTGCCCTGCCTTGATCAGAAATCCTTCTGATCCCTGCTCCTTGGGCTCGCTGTAATAATACAGCACTCCGATCACTACTGCCGCAAGCAGCACCACCAGAAGGCATATCCATATTTTTCTGCGCCCGTCTTCCATACGGTTCACCTGACCTTTCTGCTTTTGTTCCAGACTAGTATCTGGATTTTCAGCAGAATTATTCGCAGCTCTTATTTCTTTTCAAAATCCGCCGTTCTTTCCGGTATATGTCATGTTCCCATATTTCGCAGGTTCTGAAGAATTCTTTTCTCCAAGCGTGACACCTGCACCTGGGATATCCCCATCATCTTCCCCACGTCTGACTGCGTTTTATCCGCAAAATACCGCAGATAAATCAACTGTCTTTCCTGCGCGTCCAATGTCTCCAGAAGCTGTTTCAACACCATCAGGTCAAGGATCTTGTCTTCTTTTCTCTCCTTTTCTTCAATCTTGTCCAGCAGACGGATCTCACTGCCTTCCTTCTGATGGATCGGGCGATACAGGGACTCCACTTCCCCGCCTGCTTCCATCGCCTGTACCAATTCTTCCTTATCCACTCCCAGCTCTTCTGACAGTTCTTCCAGCGTAGGCTCTCTCCCCAGCTCCGCATTAAGCCGTTCCCTTGCCTGTAAGCTCTTATAAGCAAGTTCTTTCAATGACCGGCTGACCTTGATCATGCCATCGTCCCTCAGGAAGCGCTTGATCTCTCCCGAGATCATGGGTACTGCATAGGTGGAGAACTTCACATCATAGGACACATCGAATTTATCAATCGCTTTGAGCAGCCCGATGCTGCCGATCTGAAACAGGTCTTCCGCCTCTGTGCCTCTGCCATAGAACCGTTTAACAACACACCAGACGAGTCCCACATTTTCTTCCACCAGCTGTTCTCTTGCTTCTTTATCCCCGGCGTGTGATCTCTGTATCAAAGCGATCGTGTGGTCCATATTTCCCTTCCTTTTCCGATAGCCTTTTTCATCTTCACCTTTGTCCCCTTTCCGGGTTCGGACTCTACCTCCAGACTGTCCATGAAAGCTTCCATAAAAGCAAATCCCATGCCGGACCGGTCCTGCTCCGGTTTTGTGGTGTACATGGGCTGCATCGCTTCCTCCACATTTTCGATTCCTCTGCCTTGGTCGCACACCTCTACCGTAAATACATTGTCCTCGATCCTGCACCGGATATACACTTTATGTATCTCGTTTTCATATCCGTGGATGATGGCATTTGTCACAGCTTCTGACACTGCTGTCTTTACATCTGCCACTTCCTCCACGGTAGGATTTAACTGCGTCAGAAATGACGCCACTGCCACCCTTGCGAATCCTTCGTTCGCTGACCTGCTCTCAAACCGGATCTCCATTTCATTTGTATTTTTCATACCGCGTCCTCCTCATATATCTGCATTATTTTCGTCACTCCCGAGAGTGTCAGTATCTTTTTTATCCTCGCGTTCGCGTGGACTGCCCAGACCTCTCCTCCGATCAGGCAGATCGTCTTATATCTTCCCATAATCACCCCTATCCCGGAACTGTCCATAAAATCCGTCTTCTCAAAATCAAAGATCACGTATTTAATATGGTTCCGGTCAATTACTGCATCTGCCTCCCGCCTGATCTCCTCCGCATTGTGGTGGTCCACTTCACGGGGCAGATAGATCGTGAGACAGTTCTCCTGCACCTGATATTTCATGCTGCTCCTCCCCTTTGGGCCCCGCCTCTCCAAAAGGGGCCTGACCCCTCCTGGAAGGGGTCTGACCCCTTTTACTGATATTGTTCGAATTGTACATAAAAAAGGATGTACTTCTTCGTACATCCTTTTCTTTCGTAAATATTTATTCTCTACTGCGCGGCCGCCTGATTCTGGCTGATCGCGTCCAGGCTGCTCTGCGCCTGCGCCGCATATTCAGAATCCGCGTATCCTTCCACTACTCTCTGATAGTATGTAACCGCGTTTTCATTATCTCCGTTCCCCTGGTATGCCTGCGCCAGACTGAACAGGGCCTGTCCGCTGTTGTAGCCTTCATCCATCCGTACGACTTTTGACAGTGCGTCCACCGCGCCCTGATAATCTCCGCCATTCAGAGCTTGTATCCCTGTGGCAAAATTCGTCTCGCATGCGCCCGGGAAGATGGCTGCTGTCAGTTCGTCATACACGGCCTGGGCGTTTGTCCCAAGTGAATCTCTGCTGACATTAAGAAGCGAATCCGCCATCTCAGCATCCGTGTATTGCCGGGAATCATACTGACTCTGCGCATACAGAAGATTCTCGTAGCTGTCGCGTATGGTCTGCGTCTCCTGCGCGGCTGTCTCCGCGCTTTCCCCTGATGCCCGGTAATTATCCAGCGTCCTTGTCTGGGCGCTGACCTGTGCTTCCAGAGATTTGATTTCCTCGCTGTACTCCCTCATCTGGTCATTCATCCGGTCAGCCCTGGACTGGTTGACAGCCGGAGCGACAAGGAACCAGATCACAGCGGCGCCGATGGCCGCGCCGATAAAAATATTCGCCACTGCAAGCTGTCCCGCCATTTCTTTTATACGTGAATGCTTTGGCTGTATGATCGTCTCGTTTCCGAGATTATACTCAACTGCATCTTCTTTCTTCTTCTCACGCCTGCGTCTGCCTTTTTGCTGAACCAGCTCATGCGTATAGTGGAGCGTGATCTCGTTTGTCGTGTCCAGTTTTCTGGCCGTGCGCAGGATCTGTCTTGCGTGCGGGTACTGTTCCGTGTGCAGATAGATCAGCGCCAGCAGCTGATATGCCTTTAAAAATGTCGGATGCGCCGATATGACCTGCTTTAACTGGATCACTGCCAGATCCTCTCCATTCTGCTGGCAGTATGTAAGACACTGGTTATATTTTCTGATCGCCAGGTTGATTGTCTCCAGTTCTTTCGCCGACGCCTGTACATTCTTGATATAATAATCTGCGATATTATCCCTTGCCCTCAAATTCTTGCTGATGATCCATTCTACAAGGGCCTCCGGCACCTCTCCGATCCCATAGTAAACAAGCCCCAGCAGATTCCTCGCCGCGATATTCTCCCTGTTAAACTGAAGGCTGCGCCGAAGCGACGCGATCGCCCCGGACATATCGCGCATCTGCGCCTTGCGCAGACCATCGTTGTACCAATAATTGGAATGGTACACGATCTTCTTCATATAGTCCATTTATATCCCCACTATCTTTCTGAACTTCCGCTTTCAAGTATCTTATTGCTTCTGATTCATGATCTGTTTCAGAAGGTCCGTCATATCAGACAGATCTTCCTGATAGACCGCGTCCTCGATCTCCTCAACCTCAAGGCTCGGTTTGAATTTTTTCAGCTCTTCTTCGTAATCCAGCATTTATATCTCCTCCTGAATCAATCCCTTGATCATCCCCGTCAGGTAGAGAGAGCCCAGGCAGTAGATCCTCCGCCCGTTCTGTACTCCCAGCACATACCGGAGAGCCTCTTTCACAGATTCTCTCACTATGACAGGCCGTTCCGTATATTTTCTGAAAATGTCTGCAAGCCTCTGTGCATCTGCACCGCGGCTGTCATCTATATGGGTCGCCACATAGAGCTCGGCAGCCCCGCTTCTGCACAGGCGCTCTGCCATCTTCTCATAATCTTTATCCTGCACCGCGGAAAAAAGAATTATATTCCCGGTGCCGTCCCTGGGGACACTCTGTATAAATGCTTCCACAGCACTGATATTGTGTGCCCCGTCAATGTATACATCCGGCAGGACCTCTTCCATGCGCCCCGCCCATTTCAAGTCTTCCAGCGCTGCCCTCCAGCGCTCCGGATGCCCGTTTTCCCCAAAGAGATAACGCATCACTTCCATGGCAAGCACTGCATTCTGCGGCTGGTAAACTCCGGTATTGTTCAATTTCCACGTGGTATTACCATAATAAGCACTGGAACAGGAAAATGCAATATGTTTGTCCTCGATTCCAAGAATTTCGTACGCATCTTTCCCGATTTTTTTACAGAAACTCCCGCGTTCCCGCGCGTTCTGCTCAATTACGCGGTCACTCTCCTCCGCGGTCTGCGCATAAAACACCGGAGCGCCCTGCCGGATGATCCCCGCCTTTTCTCCGGCGATCTCTTCCAGCGTATTCCCCAGATACTCTGTATGGTCCAGGCCGATGGAAGTGATCACGCACACTGCGGGATGCTCCACCGCGCTGGTAGCGTCAAGCCTGCCGCCGAGTCCGGTCTCAAGGACAGCATACTCCACTCCCGCCTCTGCAAAGGCGCACATAGCCATGCCCAACAAAAACTCAAAAAAAGTAGGGTGGGCCAGCCCCTCCTTTTCCATGCGCTGTACTGCGTTCAATGTCTTTTCAAACACAGCGCAGAAATCCTCGTCACTGATCTCTTCTCCGTTGACCACGATCCGCTCATTGATCTTCACAAGGTGGGGAGACGTAAAAAGCCCCGTCCGTTTTCCTTCCGAACGGAGCATCCCGTCAAGATACGCGCACACAGACCCCTTCCCGTTAGTCCCCGCCACATGGAGCACTTTCATGTGCTCCTGCGGCTCCTTGAGATATGCAAGAAAAGTTCTTGTGTGCTCTCTGTCGTTTTTCTTCGTAAATCTGGGAATCTCTAATATATACTTTACTGCCTCTTTGTATGTCATTCTTCCTGTTCTTCTTCCTGCGTGACAAATGCCTGACGCCCGTTCTGCGGCGCGTCCGCGTCCGCCGGCACCTCTGTCAGGACACCGCCGTTATATTCATATGTCTTTGAAGTCCTGAATATAGTATTGCTTGACCCCACCTGAGCCACCATGACGGTATCCCCGTCATTCAGCTGAGACTCTTCCAGATCCAGCCTTGTATTATTCAGGAACTTTGTGGTCTGCTTTTCTCCGTTGATATAGACCTTGCTTTGTTTCGTAAAGTTATCTCCGTAAATGCTGAATGATCCGTCCCACTGTTCTACTACTTCCGTGATCTCAGCATCCTTCACTCCCATGACCATATGGCCTTCCGTGACCGGAGCGCCGCTCTCTTCATATACATACTGTTCTCCGTACATGATGTCATACTGGAGCAGCTCAAGATCAGCAAGATAATTCTTCGTCTGGCGGCGCTGCTGATGATAATTGAACACAGTGCCCGAATGAATATCCAGCCTGTCAAACACTTCTGCCATGATTTGATATGCAGCATAATTGCCATCCTGCTTTTCCAGCCCGATGTTATCCCAGATCACATAATTCGTATTGTACAGATATTTGCTCTTCAGGTCCTTTGCCTCAAGGTTCATCGTGGGCAGATGGTCCCCGTAGAACACAAGTACAGTAGGCTCGTTTCTCGCCTCCACAGCCTCGATCAGGTCAGCGGCAAATTTGTCCATCTCGTGAACCAGGTTCACATAATATTCCCACGCATTGCGCTCGCCTTCATCTTCCACGCCGCTGACTACGATCTCCGGATTTTCCAGTACTTTTTCCGTCGGGTATTCTCCATGCCCCTCCACGCTGATCGTGAATACAAAATCCTGCCCTTCCGTAGTATCCATGGAATCCATGATATTCGGCACAAGGATATCATCTGTCGCCCAGCCTTCCGGCGTTGTCTGAAGGATATTCATGAACTCTTTGCTCGTATAGTGGTCAAATCCCATATTATTAAACACCTTGGCACGGCTGTAAAAGTTTCCGCCGTTATTATGAAGCGCTTCCGCTCCATATCCCAGAGATGTAAGCGCGGACGCGGCGCTCTCAAGGGTATTTGTCTTCCCATAAGTCTTATACGGATATTCTCCCGGTCCGAAGAAACGCATGCTCATCCCTGTCAGCACCTCGAACTCCGTATTTGCCGTTCCGGCGCCCACAGAAGGCACCTTAAAATATCCACTGGAATACTCATTGAACAGCTTCCTCAAATTCGGGATCGGATCTTCAGAAAAACGCAGCCATTCCACTTCCGTCGGATCAAAGAAAGACTCGAGCTGAACAAACATAATGTTCGGCAGGTCATCTGCCGCGCGTCCGGTCTCGCTCTTTGTAAGTCCGCCGTCCGCATTGATTTCATCCATCATCTCTTCACTGTAGCCGGCAGGCTTATTGATCCCGGTATTAAACAGGCTGGCGGAAAAACAGTACGGAAAGCCGTAATCTTCATAAGCGAACGCAATATTCCCGAAATAATTAGAGATAACCCGCTTATCGATCGCTACATTTGTCAGGACCAGGCAGGCTCCAAAAGAAACCGCCACTCCGCCCAGGGCAATGATCCGGTGCATCTTTCCCTGAAACTGTCCGCCTCTTCTCCACATGGAGACGATCCACACAATGAGCGCTGTCACTCCGATCACGATCATAACAAGCTCAAACGCGTTGAAATAGCTGTCCATTACCGCCAGTGCCTCTGAAATCGCCTTCAAATCCTGGGCATTAAACGGCGTCACCCTCTTCATCAGCAGGTAACCGTTGCAGATCCCGAGGAAGATCCAGAATACACTGATCAGAATCCTGGCAAACACTCTTCTCCGTACAAGATATACGATAGAAAACGTGGCAAATATCATAAACGCATTGTACAGAAATACAAGAGGCGAGCCCACAAGGTAGTCCCATGCCTCGAAAAAAGACAGCCGCGAGATCACCTCAATGATAAAATTGACCACGCAGGCAAGAAGGAAATGAAGCGGCAGAGAGAACCAGTTCATCCACTTGTAGACAGGCTGCATTTTCTTTGCAAACCTGCTGTTGCGGCGCTGTTCCAGTATCCGCTGTCTCCGCTCTTTCCTTTCCTTAAAATGTCTTTTGATATCTTCTTTTTTCAGATTCTTGATCTTCGAAAAAAAACCTTTGATATCCGGCTTTTTTATGTGAATCCGCTTCATGTGCA